>JASLGJ010000379.1 GCA_030150085.1 Candidatus Elarobacter sp.
CGACGGTGCACTTCCCCACCACCGCCAAGCAGCGCGATCCCTGGGCGCCCGACCTGAGCGAGACCGACAACGCCTTCTACGCCCGCGTCGGCGCGGCGCGCGTGGACGAAGCGCTGGGAACCGCTTAGCGGCGCCGCCGGCGGCTCGTCGGCGAGCCGGCCGTCACCACTCCAGCAACGGCTCTCCGTCCGCCGTGAGCCGGCCGCCGGCGAAGATGAGGTCGAGGTGGTGGTGGCTTTTCTTCACCTCGCCGGGCGTCTCGATCAGGGCCGCGCCCAGGCCGAGGTGGAGACCGAAGTGGCGCTCGTGCCACAGGCAGCCGACCTCGTGCGCCGCCGCGGCGCGCGCCACCGCGCGCGACTGGCCGATGCCCAGCTCGACGACGTGGCGCAGTCCGGGCAAGCTCTCCAGCGCGGCCTCGAGGTCGCGGAACAGCTCCCGGTCCTCGGCCCGGCCGTCGCCGCTGATTCCGGCGATGATGCCGGCGCGGATGTCGAGCCGCACCGCGCCGCGCCGCACCCGGCCGTACTTCATGCCGAACGGGATCGTGCCGACGATCCAGCCGTCGACGACCAGCTCGCCGTCCACGGCGGTCGGCACGCACTCCACCTCGCCGCTGGGCAGCAGGTAGTCGTCAAGTTCCAGGCCGCTGTGCGCGCGCCAGCTCCCCGGCTCGCAGCGCAGCGTAAGAACGCCGTCGCCCGCGCCGGAGCGGTACTCCAGCGCCGTCGCGCTCTGCACCGCGGCGAGCAGGCTCGCGCAGCGCGCGCGCACCGCGTACGGGTCCTCGGAGAACAGCTCCTCGAAGTTGCGGTCGGTGACGTCGAAGCAGATTTTCACCCGCGACGTATCCCAGCGCCCGAAGTCCATCAGCGCGTCGCGGTAGTCGATGCCCGCGTGGGTCGGCTCGCCGTCGACCACGGCGAACTCCAGGAAGCCGCACGCCGGGTCGGCGCGCAGCTCCCGGGCGAGCGCGCGCACGCGCTCGGGCGAATCGACGCCGAGCTCGATGGCGGCCGCCACCTCGAGCCGCGGCAGCAGCGCGCGCGCGAGCACGGCGTGGTGCGGCGGCTCGTAGGCGATCACCCAGCGCTTCACCCCGGCGGGCAGCAGCTGCAGGAAGTTCTCCAGCGCTTCACGCTCGGCGATCATCGGCGGCCTCGCGGCTCGAACCGGCGCCTACTGGGTTCCGGTCACCACCCAGTACGAGCCTTTGGGCGGGGGCGCGAAGCCGGTCGTCACGTCGCTCATCTCGATGTCGGTCGTTTCGGAGAGGAACGTCGAGAGGTCGAGGTTGGGACGCAGTTTGAGCGAGGTCGCGTCGATGCGGCCCCCGCTCTGCTGCGCGAGCAGGGCTTGCTGCTCGGGCGTGAGCTGGATCTCGACCACCGGGCCGGACATCCAGGTCTGCAGCATCTCGCGCGCGGCGCCCTTGGGATCGGTCGCGGGCGACTGCTCCGCTTTGCGGTCTTCGAGCATGGGGCACTCCTTGGGCAAACGGAATCGCGCTCGGGCTAAAAAGCCCGAGCGCGGCGGAATTACATCGTTCCGGTGACCACCCAGGCCGTGCCCTTGGGCGGCGGCGCGACCGTGGTCGACAGGTCGTCCATGCCGACGTCCGCGACCTCGGAGAGGAACGCGCGCAGGTTCAAGCTCGGGCGCAGCTTGAGCGACGTCGCCTCGATGCGGCCGCCGGTCTGCTCCGCCAGCTGCGCCTGCTGCTCGGGGGTCAGTTCGATCGTGATGACCGGCGCGTCGCGCCAGGCCTCCAGCATCTCGCGCGCCGCATCGTTGGCGGCAGGCGGCGAATCGGCGACGCTCGGGGTCTGATCGTTCTCGCGAATCTGCATGTCAGGACTCCTCACCCACGACGTCCGGCAGTTCGATCGCCCGCGATAGCGTTGCGCATGGCGCACACCCGGATCGCCTTCGGGAGGACATCATAGCGCAGATCGGCGCGAAGGCAAACAGCAAGCTAGCGGATACCCGCGCGCAGTTCGCTACCGGTCCCGAATCGCCCGCGCGGCGCACCGTGCACCGCGATCGTTACACAAACCGGACGCTTAATCTGTTGGGCGAGACAGGGAGAGCTGGGCACCCCACCGGATAGCCGCTCGGTGAAAACAGCGCATCTGCTCGCCTGCGCGCTCGTCGCCGCAAGCGTCATCGTCCAGCCTCTGCCGGCGCGGTCCGTTGAAACGTACCCCGTGTCGTGCCAAAACGGCAGCGCGACCTACGCGGCGGCGGTGGGAAAGAGTCCGACCGCATCGCCCAACGACTTCGACAACGACAAGCTGACCACGGCCTTGCACGAGTTTGCCAACTGCGCCGTCGAGAGCAAAGATCCCGAGGACGTGCTCTACGGGTTTCACGGCGTGATGCTGGTCAAGATCGCACGCGGGCGAATCGGCGAAATGCATGCCCGCTTCATCAACGCCCTCACCACGCCGGAAGCCGACCGAAAGGGCACCTTCACCCGGGCGCGCGCATACGCACTCGAGAATTACCAAGCTGCGCTGAGCTTCGCACAGGAAGCGATGGGTCACGCCTCCGAGGGGCGGTCGGACTGGTCCATCTTCCTGCGGGAAACGGCTTGGCTGGTCGACGCCATCCAAGACGTGTCCGCGCTGGACTTCGCCGGCCGGCCGAGTCACGAGGCGTTACTCCGCTCGAAGTCCACGATCCGCGCCCGGCCGCTCGCGGAAGGGACCGTTCTCCACAGCCTCGTCAAGCCGCCGGCGAGCAGTACGACGGATCCTCTCACGCTGCAGCGCAAGAAGAACCCGCCCGCTACGCCTTGACGGCGGCGCGGCGCCCCAGGCGCGCGTACCACAGCAGCAGGGGCGCCATCGCCGCGACGAAGGCGAGCAGCAGCGCGCACACGGCGCTCCAGCCGGCGTGCTGCCAGGCGAGGGTCGCACCCAGCGCGCCCAGCGCGCCGCCGCTGAAGATGGTGAACATGTAGGCGGTGTTGAGCCGGCTGCGCGCGCTGTCGTCGAGCGCGAAGATGCGCGCCTGGTTCGAGATCTGGGTCAGCGAGACGCCGATCGGCAGCAGTGCCGACGCCGCGACCAGGCCCCACAGCGTGTGGCCGAGCAGCGCGTACGCGGCGCACGCGATCAGCAGCAGCAGCCACGCCGCGACCCCGGTGAACAACGTGCCGCGCCGGTCGGCCAGCGCGCCGAAGCTCGCCGCGCCCAGCACGCTGCCGAGCGAAAGCAGGCCCAGATAGCCCACCACGTCGGCACCGTAGCCCAGGGTGTGGAGCTGGAACGCGAGCACCGTCCAGAGCGCGGCGAAGATCGCGAACGCCATCGCGCCCAAGCCCATCGACGCGCGCAGGGTCGGGTGGCGCCCGACCAGCGCGGCGATGCTCGCCAGCAGGGCGCCGTAGCCCAGCGCAGCGCGCGCGGGGCGCAGCGGCATCACCCGCGCCAGCACCAGCGCCGCCAGCGCGCACGAGCCGGCCGCGCACCAGAACACGCTGCGCCAGCCGAAGTGCGCGCCGAGCACGCCCCCGCCGACGCGGGCGACCAGCATCCCGACCAGCAGGCCGGTCTGGATCGTGCCGATTACCCGCCCGCGCTGCGCCGGCGGCGCGGCATCGGCGGCGAACGGCATCAGGATCTGCGCGGAGGTGGTGCAGATGCCGATCGCCAGCGTCGCGGCCGCGAGCGCGCCGACCCCGGGGGCGAGCGCGCCGCAGACCAGCATCCCCG
>JASLGJ010000384.1 GCA_030150085.1 Candidatus Elarobacter sp.
GCCAAGGCGGGCTTGGGGATTCTCGCGCCCGAGGAAGCGATCTATCCCTTTGCGTACGTGGACGAGACCGGCGCGGCGCTCGACGGCCGCCGCCGCTACCGGCTCAGCTTCGCGCCCCACCAGCTTCCCCAGGCGGCCATCTCCTGGTCGCTGACGGTCTACCGCTTGCCCGCGTACCACCTCGTCCCCAACCCCATCGACCGCTACAGCTGGGGCAGCGCGAGCGCCGACCCCAGGCCCGGCGCCGACGGTCTGGTGCACCTGCTGCTGCAGCCCGAGCCGCCCGCCGATCCGGCGGCCCACTGGCTGCCCACCCCGCGCGACGGCGCCTTCGTCGTCGCGCTGCGCGTGTTCGGCCCCGCCGCGCCGCTCCTGCGCGGCGAGCACCGGCTTCCGCCCGTCACCCGCGTTGCGGACGAAGGCCCGGCATGACCCGCACGCTGGCCTATCGCGCGGTCGAGGGGCTCGGGCGCACCCTGCGCGGCTGCGGCTTGGCGCCGCTGAGCCTGGACCCGGCCGAGCTCTGTGCCGAAGCCCAGCGCCGGACGGGGCTGCACGACTTCGGCCCCGACGAGTTCCGCCTGCCGCTGGCCCTGCTCGTGCGCTCGCTGGAGCAGGAAGCGAACCTGACCTTCGTCGGGCGCACGTTCGTGCGCGAGATCCTGATCCAGAAGCTGGTCAACCGGCTGGCGATCGAGGACGCGGTGCGCCGCCACCCCGAGATCCTCGCGGTCGAGATCCGCGCGCCGATCGTCATCACGGGCCTGCCGCGCACCGGCACGACGCTGCTGCACCGCATCCTGGCCCAGGACGCGGAGCTGCGCCACCTGCAGATGTGGGAGGTCTGGAAACCGGCCCCGCCGCCCGACCCGCGCACGCACGCGACCGACCCCCGGCGCGGCGGCCGAGCCTACAACAACTCCGACGCGCCCGGCCTGGCGGGCCTGATCTGCACGCTGGAAGACCACCTGATCGGCGCCGCGACGATCGAGAAGCGCCAGGAGGCGCACGCGGTCGGGATGTCCGAGCCCGAAGAGTGCCAGCTGCTGCTCATGAACTCGTTCGCCAGCCAAGAGTTCGTGCTGTTCTTCGCCGACGCGATCCCGGCGTACGCGATGTGGCTGCTGGACTGGGACCTCACCCCGGCCTACGAGTACTACCGCCGCCAGCTGCAGGTGCTGACCTGGAAGTTCCCCGGCCGGCGCCTGATCCTCAAGTCGCCGATGCACGTGCAGAGCCTGGACGCGCTCTTGCGCGTGCTGCCCGACGCGACCGTGATCTGGTCGCACCGCGAGCCGCGCAGCGTGGTCCTCTCGTGGTGCCACCTCAACCGCATCGACGGCGAGATCTACAACGACGCGCCGCCCGAGAGCACGCGCCGCCTGGGGCCCAGCGTGCTGCGCTGGCTGGGCGCGGAAACCGACCGCGCGCTGGACGTGCTGCCCGCGCTGCCCCAGGAGCAGGTGGTCCACGTCTCGTACCGCGAGTCGGTCGCCGACCCGGTCCGCTTCGCGCTCGCGCTGCGCGAGCGGCTGGGCCTGAGCGAGCACGAGGACGCCGCGCGCCGCATGCAGGCCTGGATGAACGACAACCGCCGCGACGACAACCGCGCCGAGCGCAACGGCAACGGCGCGCCCAAGTACGACGCCGCGCTCTACGGCCTCAGCGCGGCGGCGATCGACGAGCGCTTCGCGTCCTACCGGCGCGCGTTCGCGCACCTGCTGTGAAGGCCACGGCGGGCTTGATCGCCTGGGCGCTGACGCTGTTCAGCGCGGGCTTCTTCATCTTCTGCGACCTGCTCAGCACGAGCTGGGCCAAGGCCCCCAACCTGCCGACCCTGGCCGTGCTGATCGTCCTGTCGCCGGCCGCGTACCTGCTCTTCGGGCTGCTCGCGAGCCGGGTCAACCTGGCCGTCGCGGGCTCGCTCGTGAACCTGATGATCATGATCGGCTCGGTGCTGGTCGGCCTGTTCTACTTCAAGGACCGCCTGACGGTGCTGCAATCGGTCGGGATCGGGTTCGGCATGGTCGCCGTGGTGCTCCTGAGCCTGCGCAAGTAGCGCGGAGCCGCGCGGCGGCCGCTCAGTCGCGCTCGCTCGCGCGCTTCTTCTGCCAGCTGACGAAATCGATCGCCGCGAAGGCCACGAACAGCACGTTGACGACCAGCGTCGCGACGCCCACGTAGGGGCGGTACCAGGCCTCGACGGCGACCGCGTACGTCAGCGCGAGGCCGAGCAGAACGAGCAGCATCGCGCGCGTCGAGAGCGCCAGAAACGGCCGCTTGCCGCCGAGCAAGAACGCCGACGCAAATGCGAAGACGAAGACGTACATATTAATAGCAGCGCCGGTCATGGTCTTTGGTTGTTCGGCAGCGGCGGCGCGAGGTCTTAGTGGTCCCCGCCCGCCAGGGCGAACTTTAACCCGGAAGGCCCAAGCGGGCGGGGCGTTCAACGCCCGCCGCGTGCAAGCGCTGCGTCTTCTCGCCGCCTCCCTCGCCGCGGCGATGCTGCTGGGCGTCGCGCCGCCCGCGCCGATCCTGGGCTTCGGTCCCGCCGCGAGCGGGCGCGAGCGCGCCGACGAGGCGCGCTTCCTCGACCTGCCCAGCGCGCAAGGCGCGCTCGACCACGGCGCCGCGTTCGGCGCGCACCCGCACTACGCGGGCACGCCGGCCGACCGCGCGCTGGCCGTGTACGCGCGGGAGCGCCTGCAGGAGTACGGCTTCGAGGCTCGGCTCGAGGAATTCGAGGCGGTCGTCGACACGCCGCGCCGCCTGGCGCTCGAGCTCTACCCGAGCGGGCAGCTCTACGTGCCGCGCAACGGCGCGCACCGCGCGCGCGGCACGCCCCCGCTGGGGCTCGACCTGCGCGAGGCCGGCGACCCGGCCGACCCGGCCACCCTCGACCCAGCGGTCGGGCTGCCGTTCAACGCCGG
>JASLGJ010000411.1 GCA_030150085.1 Candidatus Elarobacter sp.
CTGGCGGTCGCCGAGCGGCGCGGCTTCGGCGCCCCCGGGACGGCCGTGCGCGGGTTCGACCCGGCCGATGCGGCCGGGCTGACCCGGGCCCTGGGCGAGGCCTGGGACGAGGCGCTGCGCGCGCCCGGCCGGATCGCGCCCGAGACCGTTGCCGCGCTCGCTCCGACCGCCGCCGTGCGGGCGATCGTGCGCGGGTACGCGGCGCTGGCGAGCGTTCCGGCCTAAACTGCCTCGGACGCGCGGCCGATAGCTTCGGATAGGAGGACCGTAGGAACATGGACGTTCAGGCGATCGATCAGTCCCACGCCGCCGTGAAGGCGAAGCCGGCGAGCGAGACGTTCCCCGCGTTCGACCTGCCGGCGTTCGGGCGGGGGTTTCCCAGCGGGATCAAGCCCGACGAGACGCTGAGCAAGGCGCTCTCGACCCTGGCCGGAGGCGGCGCCAACGTGAGCGTGTCGTTCCAGGTGCTCGAGCATCCCGACCAGATCGTGACCGTGTTCAAGAACGCGGACACCGGCGAGGTGATCACCCAGTTCCCGGCCCAGACGATGGTCGTGCTGGCGCAGTTCTTCAACAAGCTGGCCGGCGCCGTGCTGGACCGGACGGTCTAGCGATGAGCGGGGTCAGCTCCAGCACGAGCGCGAGCAGCGGCTCGTCGACCGTCTACGGCACCAACGTTCCGCCCATCTCGTTTCCCGGGATCGCGTCGGGGATCGACTACAACTCGATCATCTCGAAGTACACCGCGCTGACCATGCAGATGGCGACGCCGCTGCAGACCAAGGTCACGACGCTCAACAGCAAACAGGCCGAGCTGCTCAAGATCCAGGACCTGCTCTCGAAGTTCCAGGACAGCTTCACCGCGGTCAGCGATCCGAACAACTTCACCGCGACGCTGCCGACCTCGAGCAACGCGTCCGCCGTCGCCGCCTCGGCCGTCACCGGCGGCACCGCCACGCCCGGCTCGTACGTCATCACCAACGCGACGCTGGCCACCGCGACCCAGATCCAGAACGACCCGGCCGCCAACGGAGCGTACGACCCGACCACGACGCTGGCCACCGCGGGCGGTTCGATCACGCCCAGCAACGGCAGCGCCGCCGGCACGACCACCAACGGCAAGGTGACCATCGACGGCGTGACGATCTCCTACAACGTCAACGGCGACACGCTCAACTCGTTCATCAACAACGCGAACACCGCGCTGGCCGGCAAAGCGACGCTCAGCTACTCCAACGGCGCGGTCACCGTCTCGTCGAACCAGCTGCTGACCCTGGGCGCCGGCGGCGACCAGGGCAACATCCTGCAGGCGCTCAAGCTCGACACCGCGCCGATCAGCTACAGCGGCGGCGTCTACACCGCGTCGAGCGCGGGCAACATCGGCGGAATCAACGTCGGCTCGACCTTCAACCAGAACCACAACGCGGGCTTCGCGACCGCGGTGACCGCCGGAACGTTCACCATCAACGGCGTCGCGTTCACGGTCGACCCGACCAAGAACAACCTCAACAACATCCTCAGCCAGATCAACGGCTCGTCGGCCGGCGTGCTCGCGACCTACAACCAGAGCACGGGCGGCATCGTGCTGTCGGCCAAGACCAGCGGCCCGCAGGGCATCGCGCTGGGCGCATCGACCGACTCGTCGAACTTCCTCCAGGCCGCCGGGCTGCTGCAGTCCGCGACGACGCCCGGCACGCTGGCCGCCGGCGCGACCCAGAACGTCGGCCACGCCGCGGTGGTCCAGTACCTCGACAACAGCGGCACCGCCCAGACCGTCTACAGCAACTCCAACACGATCACCAACGCGATCCCCGGCGTGCAGCTCAACCTGCAGCAGGCGATCAGCGCCGCGGCGCCGGTCACGATCACCGTCGGCTCGGACAGCTCGGCGCTCCAGAGCGCGATCAAGACCTTCACCACGGCCTACAACGCGGTGATGGACGAGATCAACACCGCGACCCAGGCGCCGGTCGTGGGCTCGCAGACCTCCAGCTCGACGGGCCAGCAGATCTCGGGCCAGATCAGCGACGGCGGCGTCCTGTTCAACGACCAGGACGTGCTCTCGCTGCGCGACCAGATGGTGAACCTGGTGACCTCGTTCGCCCCGACCGGCTCGAGCTCGTACAACTCGCTGGCCTCGATCGGCCTGTCGCTGGACAACTCGTTCAGCGTGAACTCCGCCTCGGCCGCGACGGACAGCTCGAACAACACCGACCAGACCAACGTCACGTCGCAGACGTTCCAGGGCACGAGCGGGCGGTTCGCCGATCTCGACGTCTCCAAGCTGAGTGCGGCGCTCACCGCCGATCCCAACGCGGTCAACAAGCTGTTCGTCGGCGCGAGCAGCGTGATCACCGGCCTGGGCTCGTACCTGACCACCGCCACCGGGCTGCCGACGCAGCTGGCGTCCGGCATCGCCGGCTCGATCCCCGTCCAGTCGCTGTTCTCGCTCTACACGCAGGAGACCAGCGACCAGATCACCTCGCTGCAGCAGCAGATCCAGTTGGTGACCGATCAAGCCAATGCGCAAGCCGACCGGCTGCGCGCCCAATTCACCGCTTCCGAAGGGACGATCGCCCAGTTGCAGTCCGAACAGTCCTCCCTCAGCGGTCTCCTGAGCAAGACGAGCTAGCATGATGACCAACGTCAACCTGCGCTATCTCGAAGCGTCGATCAACTCCGCGAGCCCCGAAGAGCTCATCATCAAGGTGTACGACGCCCTGCTGCTGTTCGCACGGCAGGCGATCGAGGTGATGGAGAAGCGGCCGGCCGACATCCAGGGCCGCCACGATCTGCTGCGCCGCGCGCAGCGCGCCTGCGCGCTCCTGATGGGCTCGCTCAAGCTCGACCTGGACAGCGACATCCCCGCCAACCTGTTCCGCATCTACGAGTTCTGGCACCACCAGCTCGTCCAGGCCAACATGCACGGCGACCCGCAGAAGGTGCGCGACGTCCTGCCGCTGATCGCCGAGCTGCGCGAGACCTGGGTCGAGGCGATCAAGCTGTACCGCATCCAGCACGCCGCCGCCGGACCGCAGCTCGGTGCCCTCGTCTGCTGAGCCGCCGCGCGAGGCGGTCGTGCGGACGATCATCGCGCTGGAACGCGCCTGTCTGGACGCCGACGCCGCCCTGGTCGAGCGGCGCTGGGATGCCATGCGGACCGGGCTGGCGCGCCAGCACGAGCTGACCGCGCAGCTCGCCGAGCTGTTCGCGTCCGCGCCGGAGATGGCGCCCGCCCGCGACGAGCGCGTCGCGGCGCGGCTGCGCGGCATCCTGCGCTACCGCGACGAGCAGCTGCAGCGGGCCGAGGCGTACCGCGACGAGATCGGGCGGCGGCTGCAGGCGGTCGGCCAGCTGCGCGCGCTGGCGCGCACCGTCGGCCGGCACGAGCGCCCGGCGGCGCTCCTGGACGGGCAGTACTAGCCTCAGCCGCTCGGAATCAAGAGCGTCGCCGCGAAGGCCTCCTGGCGCTCCTCGGCGCGCGGCACGGCGTCGTCGAACGGGACCAGCTTCGTGCCTTCGCCGTCGCGCACGATCATGCGCAGGCGATCGGTCTGGGCGTCGTCCTCCCAGCGCTCGGGCGCGGTCGTGTCGGTGCCGCGGTCGTAGTGCCCGGCGCGCACACCGGCGTGCAGCACGACGTTGAAGCCGCCCCGCCGCGCGCGCTCGCAGAACAAGTAGTCCTCGTCGCACTGGCGCACCGTGCGCGAGCGCTCGTCGACGTAGACGTGGGCCGCGAAATAGGGCGGCGTCATGGCGCGCAGCGCGGCGACGCGGATCACCACGAAGCCGAAGCCGACCCCGTCGACCAGCGCCGTGCGCCCTTGCGCGAAGGGCGGGATGGCGGCCGAGGTCGTGTCGCCCGAGCGCCAGCGCGAGACCGCCATCGGGCGCGCGCCGTCGCGGCTGTAGTAGAGTGCGGCGGCCAGCGCCGCTTGCGGGTCGGCCGCGAGCGCGCCGATCAGCTTCTCGAGCGCGTCGGGCGGGGCCACGATGTCGTCGTCGATCATCGCCAGCAGGTCGGCTCCGCGCGCGACCGCGTCGCGGGCGATCATCTCGCGCTGCGCGGCGACGAAGTTGCCGGTCCAGACCACCCGCTCGACCTCGCTCACCGAGGCGGGCGTGGTGAGCCCGCGCAGCGCGTCGAGAAAGGGACGGGTCGGCGTGCCGCCGGTGGGGATGCCGATCAGGAGCTTCACGCTGTGAGGACCTCGCGCAGGGCGGTGACGAGTGCCGCCCCGGCGTCGCGCAGGGCGGCGTCGTCGGCGGTGAGCGGATCGTAGCGGCGGTCGACCGCGCGGCGCACGGTGACGCGCATCAGCCAGGCCCCGGCGGCGACCCGGAAGGCCGCCAGCGCCTCGCCCGCGCGCCCCGCGGCCCGGTCGTCGGCGCTGCCGGCGGCCGCGACCGTGCGGGGAGCGACCGCGAGCAGCACCTGCGTGCCGCGCAGGAACGGATCGGCCAGGTCGCGCCGCAGCACCCCGCGCAGGGCCTCGACCTCGCGCGCGTCGAGCGCGGCGACCAGCCGCACCGCGGGGGCGAGGGA
>JASLGJ010000423.1 GCA_030150085.1 Candidatus Elarobacter sp.
GGATCGACTTGGTCGAGCTGACCTTCGCCTGGGCGACCGGCCTGGGCGCGCCGCTCGAGCGGCGTCCGGAGCCGCTCGGCGGCGCGGCGATCCTGTTCTCGACCGCCGCGCCGGGGCGGAT
This sequence comes from Candidatus Elarobacter sp., assembly GCA_030150085.1. GTDB lineage: Bacteria > Vulcanimicrobiota > Vulcanimicrobiia > Vulcanimicrobiales > Vulcanimicrobiaceae > Vulcanimicrobium. Next base: position 122 of record JASLGJ010000423.1, read on the forward strand.
CGCGGCAATCGACGGTTTCGAGCGCGCCGCGGCCGCGCCCGGCGTGCTGGCCGCCGCGCCGTACCAGCGCGTCGGCGACGTGGTGGGCGCGCTGCGCAGCAGCTACGACCGGACCGGCTTCGTCGCCGCGCGCGCCGCCGACGCCGACGCGGCGGTCGCGCTGGCTTCCGAGCTGGTCGGCGGGCTGCGCTTCGCGACCGTGCCGGACGCCGCCGCGCCGTGACCGCGCTGCTCGAGCGCGGGCTGCTGGCCGGGCCGGCGATCCGGCTGTTCTTTCTGGCGACCTTCCTCAACCCGCTCAGCGAAGGCATGTTCGGCCTGACGCTGCTGATCTGGGTGGCGCGCTCGGGCGGCTCCACCCTGGCGCTGGGGATCCTGCTCGGGCTGACCATGGTGCCGTCGCTGATCGCGGGCCCGCTGACCGGGGTCTGGATCGACCGCCTCAACCAAGCCGGCCTGGCGACGGCCATGACCCTGCTGCGCTTTCTCACCGTCGTCGCGATCGTGCTCCTGCCCTCGCACAGCGGCACGCCGAGCGCGGCCTTCTACGGCCTGATCGCGGTGTACTACCTGTGCTGGTACCTGGGCGTGCCGAACACCGACAGCCTGCTGCGCCGGATCCTCTCGCCCGACCAGTACATGCTCGGCAGTTCGGCGGCACAGGGAGCGTACCAGGCCGGCGTCATCCTCTCGACGATCGTGGCGGGCGTGATCGTGACCGCGTACGGCACCAACGCGGCGTTTCTGACCGTCGCGCTGATCGTGCTGGGCACCGGCGCGTGCTTCGCCCGGCTGGCCCGCCGGACCGGAGACCTCGCGCCCCCGCAGGCGCGCGCGGGGTACGGCGCGGAGCTGGCGGCCGGGTTCCGCTACGTCGCGAGCGATCGCAAGGTGCTCGTCTACGGTCTGATCACCGCGCTGGTGCTGCCGACCTACCAGGCGATGAACGTCCTGATCGCGCCGCAGGTGTTCGACGTGCTGCGCGGCAGCTCGTTCGACCTCGGCCTGGTCGACGCCGCGGCCGGGATCGGCAGCATCGTCGCGGCCGCCGCGTGCGCCCTGATCGCCAAGCGCCTGCGCGCGGTGCCGCTCGTCCTGGCCGGCTCGATCCTGGCCCTGGCGCTGTGCCTGCTGGGCTTCGCCCGCGCGGGCAGCGTCGCGCTGGCGTTCGCGGCCTACCTGCTGGTCGGCATCTTCATCGGCAACATGCGGGTGCTGGTGCGCGCGCTGCTCTACGAGCAGGTCGCGCCCGAGTTCATCGGCCGCACGATGGCCGCCATCTCCACCTTCGGCCTGACCGCCGCGATCGGGTTCGCGCTGGGCGCCGGCGCGCTGGCCCGCGCCAGCCTGCTGCCGGCGTACGAGGCGCTGGCCGGCGTGCTGGTCGCGGCCGCCGCCGTGCTGGTGCTCGGCTCGGCCGGCCGCCGGGAGCGCGCGCCGCACGAAAGCGGTGCGCCCGGCTAGCGCGGCCCGCGGCGAGAAAGGCTCAGGGGCTCTGCTGGGTGGCCGGGATCGGGTTGACCTGGACCAGATCGGCGCACATGCGCGGCGAGCCGTTCACCGCCAGCGCGTAGCCGCCGCCGCTCAGCTTCGCGACCGTCGTGCCCTTGACGGTCGACTGCGACTTGCCCTTGCTGACGGGCTGCAGCTTGTACGCGGCCTGCGCGCTCGGCTTCGCGCACGTGCCCTTGTAGATCAGGGCGGCGCGGTCGGCGCCGGCCGGCGTCGGGTCCTCGATGGTGACGAGCACGTCCGGACCGGACTGCGAGAGCACGATCATGCCCGGCGTCCCGCCCGGCTTGCCGTTCTCGGTCAGCGGAATGTTGACCGCCGGACCCGACCGGGCGGGCGGCACCATCTCGCCGGAGGCCTGCGGAGACGCGGGTGCTTGCGGCGCGGGCGATTGGGCCGCGCTCGGCAGCGGCGCGGCGGCCGCGATGCCGCAGCAGAGCAGTGCCGTCACGGCGAGCGTCCCGGAACGATGTGCGTTCATCGGCGTGGCTCCCAAGGATGCGGGCGTATCCCGTACCCACCGCGCCCGGCCGCGCTCGCACTCTCGCCGCGCGGCCCGGCGACCCGCAGCCGAGCCGAAGTTCCGGCGACCGTCAGGCTGCGGCGGGCATCAAGCCGTCGTTCGCACGGCCTCGCCGGCGCGCTGCAGCTCGGCGCTCAGCGTGCCGGCGAGCGCGCTCCAGAGCATGCGGTAGTCGGCGGCGAGCGAGCGCAGCGGGGCGCTGAAGGTCTCGGGCCGGTTTCGCTCGATGCGGGCGTGGGCGTACCAGGCGGGGCCGTAGCCGCAGACCAGGGCCAGGCCGGCCAGGCGGCGGTCGCGCCGGACCAGCGCGGCCGCCATCAGCGCCGTCGCCACGGCGGTGCCGGTGAAGTGCAGCGCGCGCGTGCGCGGCTCGGCGTGCGCGCGCAGGTAGCGGAGCCAGAAGGCGTCGTCCATGCGCGGGCCTTCCCTGCGGGCGAGGCGAACGGCCTGCTCCGATGCGGGACCGGTTCTTCGTCGAGGGCGTTCACGCGGTCGGCGCGCGGGTGCGCTTCGCGCCCGACGACGCGCGCAAGCTGGCGCTCGTGCTGCGCAAGCGCGACGGCGACCGGGTGCAGGTGGTCGACTCGGGCGGCGCCGCCTACGCCGCCACGCTGACCGTCGACGGCCCCGACGTGCGGGCCACGCTCGACGAGCTGCTCGCCCGCGACGGGGTCGAGACGGAGCTGGCGATCGCGATCGCGCAGGCGGTGTCCAAAGGCCAGAAGATGGACCTCGTGGTCG
>JASLGJ010000432.1 GCA_030150085.1 Candidatus Elarobacter sp.
GCCTGCACGAGGCGCTGGCGGGCTGCGACGCGCTGGTCGTCGCCGCGCCGCTCACCGCGCAGACGCGCGGCATGATCGATGCCGCCGCGCTGGCCGCGCTGCCCGCGCACGCGCTGCTGGTCAACATCGCGCGCGGCGGGCTGGTCGACCACGCCGCGCTGCGCGCCGCGCTCGACGTGGGCCGGCTGGGCGGCGCGGCGCTCGACGTGACCGAGCCCGAGCCGCTCCCGCCGGAAGACCCGCTCTGGAACCGCCCCGACGTGATCGTCAGCCCGCACGTCGCGGGCTACGGCGGCTCCGTTCCGACCCGCCGCCTGATGGCGCTGCTGGAGCGCAACCTGCTCGCCTACCGCGAGGGCCGCCCGCTCGAGGCGGTGGTGCCGGTCGCGCCCCGCGCGTAGCGCTCAGGCGCTGCGCGCGGGCGGGAAGGGCAGCGCGCGCGAGCCGTCCGCGGCGGCGATGCCGTAGGGCCCGATCTCGCGCTTGGACGGGGTGATCTTGTTGAGCACCGCGCCGAGCAGGTTGCGCACGCCCGAGGCCTGCAGGCGGCGCATCGACTTGAGCGCCAGGCGAATCTCGGTCTCGTCGCGCGCGACGACGAACACCGAGCCGTCGACTCGGCTGCAGACCAGCGTCGCGTCGGCGACCGGCCCGCAGGCCGTGGCGTCCACGATCACCATCGCGTACGCCTCGCGCGCGGTGGCCAGAAAACGCTCGAAGGCCTCGGACTGCAGCAGCCCGGCGGGATTGGTCGTGCGCGTGCCGCTGGTCACCGCGTCGAGCCCAGGGTGCTGGGTGGGCCGCACCACCTCGTGGAACGACGCCGTGCCGACCAGCGCGTCGGCCAGCCCGCGCTCGTTGTTCAGCCCCATCTTGGTGTGCAGGGTCGGGCAGCGCAGGTCGGCGTCGACGATCAGCGCGCGCGGCGTCATCGCGGCGTAGGCGATCGCGGCGGCCAGCGCGACCGTCGACTTGCCCTCGCCGGGCGAGGCGCTGGTGAAGGCGACGGTCTTGACCTCGCTGCTCGAGGCGTAGCGCAGCGAGGTCACCAGGTGCAGGACCGACTCGATCATCACCTGCTGCACCCAGGGCGGGGCGGGCTTGCCGCTCGTGCCCAGCGACGGCAGCGTGGCGAGCACCGGCAGGGCGAGGCGCTCCTCGACGTCGCTCTCGGTCTTGATGCTGCCGTCGAGGAAGTCGACCACGATCGCGCCGGTGACGGCGATGATCAGGCCCACGATCGCGCCCAGCACCAGGTTCAGCCCGAGGCTCGGCGCGACCGTCGCGTCCTCGGCGCTCGCGGCCTGGATCACCGCGACGTCGGAGAGGGTGGTGGTGCGCGCGACGGTGGCGTCGCTGAGCTTGTGGTTGAGCGCGTCGTAGACGAACTCGGTCATGCGGGCCCGGCGCTGCAGCTCGGCCAGGCGCCGGGCCTGCAGCGGCAGGCGGCGGATCTGCGTCTCGAGCGCGGCGCGCTGGCGGCGCACGGTCTCGATCTGCGACTGCGCCGCGGCGAGCTGGACCCGCAGCTGCGAGGCGGCCTGCGAGAGCTGCTGGGCCATCGGGTTGGCGACGGTGCTCTCCGAGGCCACGATCATCGCCGGCTGCTTGGCGAGCTCGCGCTCGAGCTGCGTCTTCTGCGCGCGCAGCGCCTTGACCGCGGGGTAGTCCTCGGTGTACTGGCGCAGCGCGGTCTCGAGCTGCACGTCCACCTGCGCGAGCTGGGTGCGCAGCTGCGCCGCGACCGGGTTGGGCTGCGACGAGCCGCCGCCCGGCACGCTGGCCGGGGTGCGCGCGAGCTGGGCCTCGACGACCTTGAGCGAGGCCGCGGCCTGCTGGGCGTCGATCGGCGCCTGGGCCGCCTTCTGGTCGAGCGCGGCCGACGCGGCCAGGGTGTTCTGGGTCTGCGCCGCGGCGTCGGCGATGCCGACCTGCGCCTGGTAGCGCGCCAGCTCGTCGGCGGCGCGCCGCATGTCGTCCCCGGCCGGGTCGAGCTGGCGCCGCAGCTCGGCGATGGTGGTGTCGGCTTGGCGCGCGACGAGGTCGTGCCGGAACGCCACGATCGACGACGCGATCCCGTTGGCGACGCGGGCCGAGCCGGCCGGGTCGCGCCAGCTCACCGCCAGGTCGACGATCGAGGTGTTGGTGATCGACTTGACCGTGACGCGGTCGAGCAGCTTGGCCGGGCTGAGCGGGAGGCGCAGGTCGGCGATGGTGCGCGCCATCACCGGCGTCTCGCGCAGCATCTGCACGTACGTCTCGGAGGACTGCATGTTGGACGCGGCCAGCAGCGCGTTGAGCACCGGCAGCGCGGTCTGGGCGTTGGCCGTGTCGCCGCTTCCGCCCGACGCGCCCGCGATCAGCTCGACGTGGGTGGTGTAGGACTTGGGCGAGACCAGGGTCAGCCCGGCCACGCTGGCCAGCGTCACGGCGAAGATCGCGCCGGCCAGCCGGCGGCGCCGGCCCAGCGCTTCGAGGAACGGCCAGACCGCTTCGCGCTCGCCGGCGGGCGCGGCCCAGCCGGCCTGGCTTTCGCCGGGCAGGGCGGGAGCGGGCACGGCGCTCGGTGCTTGCTTCATTGCG
>JASLGJ010000577.1 GCA_030150085.1 Candidatus Elarobacter sp.
CGCGCTGTGGGCGGCGCTCGCCCGGGCCGGGGCCGGCGATTCGGCGGCCGGCATCGCGCCCGCCGTCGCGCGCCGCATGATCACGGCGCAGCGCGGGCGCCGCTTCGACGAGCAGCTCGGGCGGCTGTGCGATTACGGCTACGGCGTCATGACGGGGCTCTCCGACTACCACTCGTGGGGCCTGCCCTCCGAGCTCACCGCCGGCTCGTACGGTCACCTGGGCCTGGGCGTCTGCCTGGTCGCGGTCGTGCCGGAGCACGAGCTGGTCTACGCCGTGCTGCTCGACGGCGCCAGCGAGAAACAGACCGAGTTCTACGCCCAGCGCGCGCTCGCGTCGGCGATCTGGCGCTGCATCGCGCGCCTCGCTCCCGAGAGGACCTTCGCACACCCATGATTCGGCAATCGGACGACCTGCGGGAAACCGCGGGCGACATCGACGGCGTTCCGCCCGCGGTGATTCGCGAAGGCCTGCGCAGGATGATCGCGGCCCGCGTCTTCGACACCAAGGCAGTCGCCATGCACCGGCGCGGCAAGCTCGGCACCTACCCGCCCTGCGCGGGGCAGGAGGCCAGCTTCGTCGGCGCGGCGCTCGCGCTGGACCGCGAGCGCGACTGGATCGTGCCGCAGTACCGCGAGATCCCGGCTCTGGTCGCCCACGGCGCACCGCTCGAGGGCATCATCCTGTACTACATGGGCGATCCGGCCGGCGGCTGGTGGCCCGGCAGCGTCAACGCGCTGCCCTTCCAGATCTCGATCGCGGCCCAGCTCCCGCAGGCGGTCGGCATCGCCTGGGGCCTCAAGCGCCGCGCGACGGGCGGAGCCGTGCTGGCCTTCGTCGGCGACGGCGGGACGTCCGAGGGCGACTTCCACGAGTCGGCCAACCTGGCCGGCGTCCAGCAGTGCCCGATCGTGTTCTTCGTGAGCAACAACGGCTGGGCGATCTCGACCCCGCGCGCGCGCCAGAGCGCCGCGGCGAGCTTCGCCGACCGCGCGATCGGCTACGGCTACGAGGGCGTGACCGTCGACGGCACCGACCTGCTGGCGGTCTACCGCACGGTGTCCGACGCGCTGGCGACCGCCCGCACCGGCCGCCCGGTGATCGTCGAGTCGCTGACCTACCGGGTCGGCCCGCACTCGACGGTCGACGACCCGCGCGTCTACCGCGGCGAGGACGAGGTCCTGCCCTGGCGCCAGCGCGACGGCTACGACCGCCTCGCGCTGCGGGCCCGCGAGAGCGGCCTGTGGAGCGACGCCGACGAGCTCGCCGCGCGCGAGGAGGCGACCCGCGAGGCCGACGCGGCGTTCGAGCGCGCGCAGGCGGCGTTCAAGCCGGCGACGCGCCAGCTCGGCGAGCACGTCTGGGCCCAGCTCCCGGCGCAGACCGCCGCGCAATTGCAGGGGCTCGAGCGGCGCAACGCGCGGGGAGAGCGGGAATGAGCCAGCAGAACCTGGTCTCGGCGATTCGCGACGCGCTGCAGCTCGAGCTGGCGCGCGACGAGCGGCAGATGATCATCGGCCTGGACGTGGGCCGGATGGGCGGCGTGTTCCGCGCCACCGAAGGGCTGCAGGCGGAGTTCGGCGAGGACCGGGTGGTCGATCTGCCGATCGCCGAGGGCGTGATGGTGGGAGCCGCGATCGGCCTGTGCGTGAGCGGCTTCCGCCCGATCGTCGAGATGCAGTTCCTGGGCTTCGGGCACCAGGCGTTCCACCAGATCGGGCAGCAGCTCACCCGGCTGCGCCAGCGCTCGCAGGGGCGCTTCAGCGCCCCGCTCACGATCCGCGCGCCGTACGGCGGCGGGGGCAAGACGCCGGAGTTCCACTCCGACTGCTACGAGGCGCTCTACGCGCAGTGCCCGGGGCTGCGCGTCGTCGCGCCCTCCTCGCCGACCGAGGCCAAGGGCCTGCTGCTGGCCGCGCTGCGCCATCCCGACCCGGTGCTGTTCCTCGAGCCGATCGCCGGCTACCGGACCTGGGTCGACGACGTTCCCGAGGGCGACTACGTGCTGCCGCTGGGCGAGGCGCGCGTCGCGTACGGCAACGAGGACGCCGCCGCGGTCGCGATCGTCTCGTACGGGCTGTCCACCCAGACCGCGCTGCGCGCCGCCGACGCTTTGGCGGCCGAGGGCATCGACGTCGTGGTGGTCGACCTGCGCTCGCTCAACCCGCTCGACGTCGGCACGCTGTGCCGGGTGGTGGAGAAGGCCGGCCGCTGCGTGGTGGTCACCGACGCGCCGGTCAGCGGCAGCGTCGCCTCGGAGGTCGCCGCGACCCTGATGGAGCGCGTCTTCTGGTCGCTCGAGGCGCCGATCGTGCGGGTCGGCGCGCCCGACGTGCCGCACCCGCTGGGAGCGCTGGAGCAGTTCTACATCCCGACCGCCGAGGCGGTCGCGGACGCCGTGCGCTCGACGCTGGAGGCGCGCTAGGTGGCGAACTCGGCCTTGCTGACCTTGCCCGACCTGGGCGAGGGGCTGACCCAAGCGCGCGTGCTCTCCCTGCTGACGCCCGCCGGCGGGAAGACCGAGGTCGACGCGCCCGTCGTGGTGGTCGAGACCGACAAGTCGGTGGTCGAGCTGCCGGCGCCGCTGACCGGCTACCTGGCCGAGTGGTTCGTGCGCGAGAGCGACGTCATCCGGGTCGGCGAGCCGCTGGCCCGCTTCGACGCC
>JASLGJ010000014.1 GCA_030150085.1 Candidatus Elarobacter sp.
CGGCGCCGAGCGCCCGCGCGTCACCGCGGCACGCGCCGCCGCGATGCCGAGGTACACCGCCGCGATGCCGAGCGCGGCGCTGACCAGCACGTACGCGGCCGCGCTCGGCGCGCGCCCTTGCGCGGCCAGCCGCAGCGCGTCGTACGCCAGCGCCGAGAAGGTGGTGTAGCCGCTGATCAGACCGGTCGTCAGGAACAGCCGCCAGAACGGCTGCAGGCCGGCGTCCGCGCGCGCCAGCTCGATCACGCCGCCGAGCAGGAACGAGCCCGACACGTTGATCAGCAGGGTCGCGTAGAGGTCGTACTGCGCGCCGCCGCGCGCTTCGAAGAACTGGGTGACGAGCAGCCGCAGGACGCCGCCCAGCGCCGCTCCGCCGGCGACGGCGAGGATGGTCCGGCGCTCGCCCAGCGCCTGCGGCCGGTGCGGCCGGTTGCGTCCGAATGGTGGGGAATCGTTCACGATGCTCTCTCTGCCGGGAGGACGCCGGGAACGAAAAACTCCCGGCGCATGTCACGCCAGGAGTCATTGGCCCCGTAGGGCAGTTAGCGGCTCGCAGCCGCCAGCGAACTCCACCGCTGAGATAAAACCCCGTCTCGCAAGCATTCTACCACACTCCCGCAAGGCGGAAACGCAGCCGGCCCCGGCCGTCCCGACGAGCTGCTATGGCGGTGTGACCCGTCTCGCGTATCCCACCGGGCCACGGGACCGCCAAACGACGGAGGGGAAGGGCACTCCGGACGGCCCGGATTCGTCGTCGCGTGCGTGCTCCTGTGTAGGCCAGTCGAAGCGCGCTGGGCGCGGGTGCCGGGTCCCGATCCGGGCCGTCCCCGCCCCCCGGACGTCAGGCGAGGGAATCGGCCAGGGCGTAGATCTCGTCGAGCGTCACGATTCCGCGCCGAATGCACTCCCGCATGAGGTCGTATTCGGTGCGCGCGCCGAGCTGCGCGCGCACGCGCAGGACCGTGTTGAAAATCGTGGTCGCATGGCGACCCGTCTCGGCGGCGATCTCGCGTTCCAGGCTGCCGGCGAAGAGCCGCAGGAGAATCGAGCGTTGGTTTTCGGTGAGCTTGGACACCACGCCGGTTTTGCGCGGAGCGACCTTTTTCGATGGCCGAGTCACGCGGCTTCGTACCGGAGACTCGGGCCGGGGCGCGTGCTGCCGTCCACGCTGAAATGATGGAGAGTCCCGCCGAATCGAGTCCATACGGAAAAGAGCGTAGGGCGAAGGCTCGCAACGAGCGCGGCACGGCAGACGCGTTCAATGATCAAAGCAGCCGTTCATAACGCTCTATTACTTGGTACCCATGAACCATAAACAAATGACGGTGTTTAGTATGTGCATAGGTGCAGTAAACTGACTTCGTTCTTTTAGGGTACGATAGCGGTGCGCCATGCGGGGTGCAGCGGCACATTTCCACGCATTTCCGGCGGTGAGGACGGGCTTCGCGTACCATTAGAGTTAGTGGTTTCTCCTATCGACCACCAACTTTTGCAAGGAGCATCCTCGTAATGAGCATCCTCACCATCGTGTTCGCCCTGCTGCTGTCCGGCTCGGGCAACTTCACTACGCACCCCAGCAGCGGCCCGACGACCGCATCGCAGACGTGTAAGACTCTTCCTGGCATGACCGTCGACGACGCCCTCGGCGGTCCGACCGGCTGATCGGGATGGCGAACGACAGCGCCGGCAGCACCGGCGCGAACCGCTAAGGTTATCGTGATGTCGGGAAGGACGGCACCAAGACGAGCGGTAAACCAGGCTACTTGTAAACTGGGGCGGCCACTGGCCGCTCTCGCTGAGGTGTATCGCGCTCGGGTGACGCTCCACAAACGCTTTGCCGCTGGCGGAATCGGTGCCGTCCTTCCCCATATCCCACATCCATCGGATGCGATTTCTTTGGTTGCATCTGCTCGGGAAGCGTTTCTTCGGGGCGACTCAGCAGCGTGCGCCTCAATGCTCCAAGGACAGGCTTTCGTCGATACTTCGCTGCGAACCGAAGCATTGTTCCTCTTGGCGCGAGCACTGATGCGGCTCCAGCGGTCACAGGACGCGGTCAAACTGCTGGAGCCCACCCTTGGGACATTTTCGACTCTCGACGAGACCTGCACGGCTCGCATGCTGCACGGGTATGCCGTGGCGTTCGCGCAGGACGTTGACCGCGGTCTCCATCTGCTCGCCGCGACTGCAATATTTGCTGACTCCGAGCACGTACATCCCTCGATCCGTGCGGAACTTTCGTATTACCGCGGTTTTGCGCACTGGGTGAAGCGCGAATACGTGGAAGCCTCTCGTCATGCGATAGAAGCCGAAGACGCCCGCTTGGACGTTTTGTCCGTTCGCGCGACGGAGCTTCGTGCATTCATCGCCTCTGCACGAGCGAACTATGCAGAAGCGCTTCAGCTATTCAGATGCGCCAGGCAAGCATACGCGACATGCCAAGGGCGAGACGTGGGATTAGCGACGACGATCGTGTATCAGATCGCGCTTTTGGAGATGAATCTGCGATGCGCTACGGTTCGCGGTTCGCATAAAGATGCGAATGGCCGGTCGATCCCAGGTACGTCTTTCGGTCCTGCTGTAGCGACGCCTAATCGCATGTTACTCGTGTCAGCCGATGCGTGGCTCTATGCTCTCGACGGCAACCGAGTCGAGGCTGTCCGTAAAGCACTCGATGCGATCAGCTTTGCACCGGATTCGAGTTGGCGCGTATTAGCGCTGTCGTCGGGAGCGACCCTATCCCAGGCACTTGGTGAGACCGGTCATGCCCGCTGTCTAGCAGACGAGGCCGGTAAGCTTGCCGCCACAATCGATTGGAATGCGACTGTTGACGAACAGCGGCTCGGCCTGCTACGGCTCGCTGAAGCCTGCGCTGCGCTCAACCCTCCTGCGGCGCCAGCTCTGTTGGACCAGTATGATGGCCTAACATCGAAGATCGATCGTGCGCGGCTAACTCGTGACACCGATAAGGATCCGAGGCACTCGGGCTGGGACGCATACGTGCGGGGCCTCGTGGCCCGGGTTGTGGGAGACCACGAACGCGCGGCTGATCGGTTTCGGAGTGCCGTAGACCTGTTTACTTCGTGCGGCTACTTGTGGCGCGCGGCGCTCGCGCTGATCGAACTCGATGCGACACCCATCGACACGACCGCCGAATCGCCCCTCGAAAAAGCCGCTCTCATCATTCGCGACAATTTTCCCGAATCGTTCCTCGTGGCGCGATTGGGATGGGCACGTCTCTACATGGACCCCATCGGGCGGGCGCTGACCCCCGCGCAGGTCGATATCCTGCGCCGGATGCTCGAAAACAAGAGCGTGCACGCGATCGCGGACGAGACGGGCCGCGCGGTGAAAACCGTCCGCAAGCACATCGAGGCCGTACAAGAGGCGTTCGGGACGCATTCGATCGCCGAGCTCGTCCTCGAATGCGTTCGGCGCGGGATCGTACCGAAGCCGATGGCCGCTCGGAGCGAGCCGGCCGCCCTGCCGCGCACCTCCTAAAAGAAGCCCGACCGAGACCGCGCGGACCGCGTAGGCAGATTTCCGTAGCAGTGCGGTAGCCCTCGCCAACACGGCCAGCGTGCAGCGGGCCGGCTGCGCGCCGTCGAGCGATACGCCCATTTCCGTATGGACGCCGCGGTGGTTCGACGGCATGATGTGGGCGTGGACGGCCTAACGTCCACGCAAGTGCCCGTCGCCTGCCATCGCCGGCGACGGC
>JASLGJ010000042.1 GCA_030150085.1 Candidatus Elarobacter sp.
CCGGCGACGTGGCGGCGCACGATCCGGCCAGCGACGTGTTCGTGGCCGCGCTGGTCGCACCGGCCCGCGCCGGCGCCCCGGCGGCGCCGGTCGACGCGCGCTCGGCGCTGGCCCGGATCGCCGCGACGATGGAGGCGACGACGCGGCTGGACTGCCTGACCGGCTGGACGACGTACGACCCGCTCACCGACCGCGCCGGGCTGGCGGGCGTGGTGGAGCGCGCGCTGGCGCGGGGCGCGCAGGAGCGCGAGCGCTACGCGTTCTTCTCCGCGCTCGGGCACGAGCTGCGCACGCCGCTCTCGTCGATCCGCGGCTACCTGGAGACGCTGCTCGACGACGATGTGGACGAGCCGACCCGGCGCCGCTTCGTGCGCATCGCGTACAACGAGTCGCTGCGCCTGAGCCGGCTGGTCGACGGCATGTTCGAGATCTCGCTGCTCGATCTGCACGCGGCGCTGCCGGGCGAGAGCAGCGGCGCGCTGGACCGCGCGCTCGAAGCCGCGGCCGACGCCTGTGCGGCGCAGGCGGCCCAGCGCGGCGCGAGGCTGGACGTGGGGGAATGCCCGGCGGCCAGCGCGGCCCGCGTGGCGATGGATGTTGACCGGCTCACCCTGGTGCTGATCAACCTGATCGGCAACGCGATCCGGCACGGCCGTTCCGGCGGCACGGTGCGCGTCGGCGTGGACCTGGACGAACCGGGCTGGGCGCGCCTGACCGTGGACGACGACGGGCCGGGCATCCCCGCCGCGGATCGCGAGCGCGTCTTCGCCCTGGGCGAGCGCGGCGCGACGAGCGCGAGCGGAACCGGCATCGGCCTGGCGCTGGTGCGGCTCATGCTGGAGCGCGCCGGCGGCCGAGTCCACGCCGAGGACTCGCCGCTGGGCGGGGCGCGGTTCGTCGTGACCGTGCCGCGCCGGCCCGAGATGTAGGTGCTCGGTCGCTGGCGGTCGCGATCGAGGACGATTCCGCGCAGCTTGACCGTTGGAGTGCCGCGGTGTAGGGTCGGACCATGGATCAGACGCACGTGGCGACCAAGCAAGCGGTGTATCCGGGACTGCGGTACGTCGATGCCCGCGCGGCGCTGGCGTGGCTGGAGCGGGCGTTCGGGTTCGTGCCGCAGGTCGTCTACGACGGGCCCGACGGGAGCGTCGCGCACGCGCAGATCCTGGTCGCCGGCAACGTCGTCATGCTGGGCACGTCGCGCGAGGACACGTACCCGGTCCGCTCGCCGCGCGAGGTCGGCGGCGTGACGGCCGGGGTCTACGTCGCGCTCCCCGACGCCGCGGCCGTCGACGCGCTCTACGCGCGCGCGAAAGCGGCCGGGGCGGAGATCCTCGAAGCGCCGCACGACACCGACTACGGCTCGCACGACTTCAGCGCCCGCGACCTCGAAGGCCACCCCTGGAACTTCGGCACCTACCAGCCCCAGGCGGGAGATCCCGGCGACTGATTCAAGGAGCGGCCACCGACGGAGAAGTGCCGCCGTTACGATGAAGCCGCGACCGGCACTTCGCGCTCGATTCGTTTGCCGACTTCGTCGCGGGCGGTTCGCAGGTCGAACTCCGCCTGCAATCCGAGCCAGAGGTCGGGCGAGGTGTCGAAATAGCGCGCGAGGCGCAAGGCGGTTTCGGCCGTGACCGAGCGGCGCCCTCGGATGATCTCGCTCAACCGGTTCGGCGGCACGCGCAACTCGAGCGCTAGGCGATTCGCGGTCAGCCCGCGAGGGGCCATGAAATCTTCGGCCAGGACTTCGCCGGGATGGATCGGTGCGAGTTTCTTCGGCATATCGGCTTAGTGGTAGTCGGCGATCTCGACGTCGTACGCGTCGCCGTCGTTCCAGACGAAGCAGAGGCGCCACTGGTCGTTGATCCGGATCGCGTGCTGACCTTGCCGGTCGTGCCCGAGCGCCTCCAACCCGAGTCCGGGGCCCTTGAGGTCCCGCAGAGTCTTCGAGCGGTGCAGGAGGATCAGCTTGCGAAGCGCGACGCGTTCGAACGCTTGGAACTTCGCCACCCGCTCCTGGGCGAAGAGCTGCTCGGTGCTCTTGTCCGCGAAACTGCGGATCATCGTGCCGACCATGATGGGGAATGATAGGGCATTATACGTAGTACGTCAAGCGTATCATCAGGGTGACTTCGATGGGCTCGGCTCGCGGCCGTCGGCGGTCAGGATGTGGGGAGTGATGAAGAAGACGACCTCGTCGCGGTTGTGGGTGCGCTGGCGGTTGCGGAAGAAGCCGCCCAGGACGGGGAGGTCGCCGAGGAGCGGGAGCTTCGTCACCGTGTCGGAGTCGACGTCTTGGAAGAGGCCGCCCAGCACGATCGTCTCGCCGTCGCGGACGCGCAGCGTCGCGTCGAGCTTGCGGTTGGCGACGATCGGGAAGCTGTTGTTGAAACCGATGATTTGAGAATACTCGGGGTGTAATTCCGCGGTGATCGAGCCGTCGCCGCCGATCGTCGGGGTGAGGCGCAGGCGCACGCCGACGTCGATCGTCTGCACGCTGGGATAGCCGGTCTGCTGGTTGACGCTGACGACCGGGTACTGCTCGCCGACCAGCAGCGAGGCTTCGCGGTTGTTGAGCGTCGCGACGCGCGGCTGGGCCAGGATCGAGGCCCGGCCGCGCTGGACGAGCGCGTTGATCTGCGCGTTGACGACCGGCGAGCTCTTCGTCAGGGTGTAGGGGAACTGGCCCAGCGCGCCGGTGCCGAAGCCTTGGCCGCCCAGCTCGATCCCGACGTTGCTGCTGTCGTTGGCCGGCTCGACGTCGGCGACGCGAACCTCGAACATGACTTGGCGGCCGGGTGCGTCGAGGCCGTCGAGCAGCGTTCGCACGGTCGACTGCAGCTCGCTGTTGCCGTTCACCAGCACCACGTTGCGGCGCTCGTCGGAGAACAGCGCGCCGTCGGGAACCGCGCCCTTGAGGGCTTTCACGGCCTCGCTCGCCTTGAGGTTGTGGAGCTGGATCGTCGCCGTCGCGTTCGCGCCGCCGGCGCCGAAGGCCGGCGCGTCGAGCGCGGCGACCAACCGGCGGGCGCGGGCGATCGTCTGCGGGCTGCCGGTGACGACCAGGTTGCCGGTGCGCTTGTCGCCGACCACGACCGTTCCTTGCGCGAGCGCGTTCTGCAGCGAGGCGACCAGCTCGCCGGGTTGCGCGTGCCGGAGCGTGAACACCTGCGTCTGGGTGCCGCCCGGGGTCGCGTCGTCGGGAAAGCGGCGGTTCATCGAGGCCGCGTCGCCGACGATCGTGATCCGGCCGTCGCGGTGGGTCTGCAAGCCGTATGCCGAGACCAGCGTCGCCAGCGCTTGCGCGAAGCTGACGTCCACGAGCCGGAGCGTCACGCGCTGCGAGCGGACCGAGCCGTCGGCGACGACGTTCTGGCCGGACTGCGCGCCGAGCAGGCGGATCACGTCCGCCAAGTCGGTGTCGCGCGCCTCGAGGCTGAACCGGTCCGGCTGCGCGCCCGCCGGCGCGGCGAGCGCGAGACAGGCCAGCAGCGTTGCGGCGATGCGTTTCACGGGAGACCTCCGGGTGACGTCGGCTGAGGCGAGAGGCGCGGCGGCGCGAGCGGCTGGGCCGACCCGGCCGCGGGCGCGATGGGATATGTCGTGCCGCCGGCGACGTGCACGCCCGCCGCGTCGATCGCGGTGATGCGGGCGCCGCCGAGGATGTCGCCGAGCGTGACGACGCGCGTGCCGTCCCGG
>JASLGJ010000191.1 GCA_030150085.1 Candidatus Elarobacter sp.
GCCCGCCAGCGCGGCGTAGCGCCCGTTGCGCACCAGCTCGGCGTCGGCCGGGTCGCCGCCGCGCGCGGCCAGCGTGGCCAGCGCGCTCGAGCCCGCCGCCGCCCCGCCGACGAAGAAGTACCACACGATCTCCCAGCGCCAGTGCGCCTTGCGCAGCACCGGGTGGTCGAAGTAGGTCTGCTGGTCGCGCCCGAAGCCGCCGTCGCCGCGCGCCATCGACGCGGCGACCGCGTCGGGCGAGAAGTTGCCGGCCGCGGCGTAGTTCGCGCCGTGCGGCTGGGTCGAGCGCGGCCCGCTCGTTTCCACTAGGCCTGCGCCCCGCCGCCGGCGCGGAACACGCGCAGCCCGACGAAGGCCAGCGCGGCCGCGGCGAG
Source organism: Candidatus Elarobacter sp. (assembly GCA_030150085.1). Taxonomy (GTDB): domain Bacteria; phylum Vulcanimicrobiota; class Vulcanimicrobiia; order Vulcanimicrobiales; family Vulcanimicrobiaceae; genus Vulcanimicrobium. The sequence continues at coordinate 375 of JASLGJ010000191.1, forward strand.
CAGGCCGCTGGTGTAGGCGGCGGGCTGGAAGGTCGAGGGCAGCACCGGCTTGGGCGGCAGGTTGAAGACCTCGGGCCGGTCGGGGATCAGGAAGAACGCGTTGAGCGGGCCGACGTCGCGCGTCTCCTCGCCGTCGACGCCGTACAGGCGCACCTCCTTGCCCTGGTCGCGCAGCCTCGCCACGCGCGCCTCGGCCTTCGCGCGCAATTCCTCGACCGGACCGAAGGTGATCGAGTCGGTCGGGCACGACTTGGCGCAGGCCGGCTCCAGGCCGTCCTTCTGGCGGTCGTAGCAGAGGGTGCACTTCTGCGCCACGCCCGCCTGCGGCTGCACCGCGACCACCCCGAACGGGCAGGACGGCACGCAGTAGCCGCAGCCGTTGCAGACGTCGGGCTGCACGTAGACGTCGTCGAACTCGTTGCGCACGATCGCGCCGGTCGGGCACGCTTCCAGGCAGCCCGCGTTGGTGCAGTGCTTGCACACGTCCGACATCATCATCCAGCGCGACGCGGCCGGCTCGACGCGGTCCATCTGCTCGACGAAGGCGACGTGGCGCCAGGTGGTCGACGACAGCCGGCTGGTGTTGTCGTAGCTGTTGCCGGTGAAGGCGAAGCCGTCGGCGGGGAGCTGGTTCCACTGCTTGCACGCCACCTCGCAGGCCTTGCAGCCGATGCACAGCGTGACGTCGGTGAAGAATCCCATCGCCGTCTGAGGCTGGTCGCCCGCGAGCTGCGCGCGATCGCTGTCGGTCATGCTTCTCCCTCTTCGGCGATGTCGTGCGCGCGGCGCGAACCGGCCATGATCTGCGCGGCGGACGCGACGTCGCCGGCGGTCTGGAAACGGTCGCCGGCGGGCGCTTCGCCGCGCGTCGGCCGCTCGGGCGTGCCGAGCGGGGTCTGCTCGGCCTCGGGCACCGGCAGCCAGGTCGGGCCCTCGTGCGAGGGGCCGCGCCGGCCCAGGCGCAGGTTGCAGGTGAACGCCTTGGCCTCGTGGATCGAGACGTTCGGGTCGGCGACGAGCGGCGGCAGCACGTTGGCCGCGTCGCCCGTCACCAGGCCCTGGTAGCCGAAGTGGATCGGCATCCCGACCTGGTGCACCCACTGCTTGGGCCCGATCTTGAACGGCGCCATGCGCCCGGTGACCAGCGCGCGCGCCTCGACCTCGCCGCGCGACGTCTCGAGCGTCACCCAGTCGCCGTTGCGGATGCCCAGCTCGACCGCGAGCTCGGGCGAGATCTCGCAGAACGCGGCCGGCTGCAGCTCGGCCAGCCACGAGTTCCAGCGCGTCATCGCGCCGGTCAGGTGGTGCTCGGTCAGGCGGTACGTGCTCAGCACGTAGGGATACTTCGGGTCGGCGACGGCGTGATAGGGGTTGTCGCGCCGGCGCCATTCCTTCAAGACGGGGTTGAACTGCTGCGCGGGGTAGAGCGCGTTGGGCACCGGCGACTCGCGCGGCTCGTAGTGGGTCGGGAAGGGACCGTCGACCGTGCCCTGCACGCCGAAGATCTCGGCCACGCCGTACTCCTGCATGATGAACGGCGCCGTGCCGTCGTGCGCGTCCATGCCCTTCGCGCCGGGCTTGGCCTTGAACGAGGGCGGCTTGGCGAGGGGAAAGTCCGGCACGTCGTAGCCGGTCCACTTCTGCTGCTCCTCGTCCCACCAGACGTACTTCTTGGCCTCGCTCCAGGGCTTGCCGTCGGGATCGGCGGAAGCGCGGTTGTAGAGGTTGCGGCGGTTGGCGGGCCAGGCCCAGGCCCACTGCAGGCTGACCCAGTCGTCGCCCTGGCGGCGGCGGGTCAGGTTCTCGTCCTGGCGCGGGAAGTAGCCGCAGTAGATCCAGGCCCCGGCGGCGGTCGTGCCGTCGTCCTTGAGGTCCGCGAAGGTCTTGATCTGCTCGCCGCTCGCGACGTCGAAGCCGTTCATCTCGCGCATGATCTTCTCGACGTCGGGCTCGCCCTGCGCGCGCTCGTGCTCGTCGTCGGACTCGTAGTCCCAGGTCATGTCGAGCAGCGGGCGGTCGATCGCGCGCGGCGAGTCGCGGTAGAGCTCCTTGAGCTTGCGGCCGAGCTGCCAGGCGAAGGCGAGATCGCTCTTGGCGTCCAGCGGCGCGTCGACGGCCTTCTCGTGGAACTGCACCAGGCGCATGGTGTTGGTGAACGTGCCGGCCTTCTCGGCCACGCTCGCGGCGGGCATGAAGAAGATCTCGGTGCCGATCGTCGCCGGGTCGACGCCCTCGCGCTTCCAGAACGCCGCCGTCTCGGTCTCGAACAGGTCTTGGACGACCATCCACTTGAGCCGGCCCAGCGCGGCGCGCTGCAGGGCCGCGTTCTGGCCCCCGACGGCGGGGTTTTGGCCCCACAGCAGCAGGCCTTCGATCTCGCCGTCCTTCATCGCGAAGAAGAGCGGCATGTGCGAGTGGTCGCCCGTGTTCTTCGGCAGATAATCGAACGCCCAGCCGTTGTCGGCGCGCGCCGCGTCGCCGTACCACGCCTTCATCAGCGAGACGGCGTACTTGGGCCAGTTCGACCACCAGCCGGTCGGGTTGGCCCAGTTCTTCTTCCAGTTCTCGAACGAGTCTTCGCCCCGTTCCAAGGACGGCGACTTGATGTAGCCGGGCAGCAGGTCGTAGAGCGTTGCGATGTCGGTCGAGCCTTGGATCGAGGCGTGCCCGCGCAGCGCGAGGATGCCGCCCCCGGGCCGCCCGGTGTTGCCCAGCAGCGCCTGCAGCGTCGCCGCGGCGCGGATGTTCTGCACGCCCACGGTGTGCTGGGCCCAGCCCATGGCGTAGCAGTAGGTCATCGTCTTGTCGCGCCCGCTGTTCGCCGCCACCAGCTCGCACAGCTTGACGAACTGGTCCTTGGGCGTGCCGCAGATGCGCTCGACCATCTCGGGCGTGTAGCGCGCGAAGTGCTTCTTCATCAGGTTGATGGCACAGCGCGGGTGCTGCAGCGTCGGGTCGTGCTTGGGCCGGCGCGTGCCGTGCTCGGGGTGGCCGCCGGTGGTCGGCGAGGTGCCGCCGCCCTGCGCGTCCTTGCCGCCGCCGCCGGCCTCGCCGCCTTCGCCGTTCTCCTCGAGCTCGTACTTCCAGGTCTGCGGGTCGTAGGTGCCCTTGTCGGGGTTGAAGCCCGAGAAGATCCCGTCGAGGTCCTCGGTGTCGGCGAAGCGCTCGTCGACGATGTAGCTGGCGTTGGTGTACGCCAGCACGTACTCGCGGAAGTACGCCTCGTGCTGCAGGACGTAGTTGATGAGGCCGCCGGTGAACGCGATGTCGGTGCCGCTGCGGATCGGGATGTACTCGTCGGCCAGCGCGCTGGTGCGGGTGAAGCGCGGGTCGATGTGGACCACCTTCGCGCCGCGTTCCTTGGCCTTGGTGGCAAAGCGGAACCCGACCGGGTGGTTCTCCGCGAAGTTGGAGCCCTGGATGAGGATCAGGTCGGCGTGCTCGAGGTCCATCAGGAACGTCGTCGCGCCGCCGCGGCCGTAGAGGGTGCCCAGACCGGGCACCGTCGAGCTATGTCAAATGCGGGCCTGGTTCTCGACGAAGACCCCGCCCGAGGAGCGGAAGAGCTTCGCGATGAGGTAGTTCTCCTCGTTGTCGAGCGTCGCGCCGCCCAGCGAGGCGATGGCGGTGGTGCGCGCCACGCGCCGGCCCTGCTCGTCGAACTCGACGAAGGTGCGGTCGCGGGTCTCCTTGTAGCGCTCGGCGATGCGCTCCAGGGCCCAGGCGTAGGGCACGTCGGTCCACTCGGCCGCGTACGGGGCGCGGTACTTCACCGTCGTCCAGCGGTTGGGGTTGACGTGAAGCTGGTAGGTCGCCGCGCCCTTGGGGCAGAGCGTTCCGCCGTTGATCGGCGAGTCGGGATTGCCCTCGATGTCGAGGATCGTGTTGCCGCGGCTGTAGACCATCGTCCCGCAGCCGACCGCGCAGTACGGGCAGACGCTGGGCGTCTTCTTGGTGTCGGCGATGCGCGGGCGCAGCGTCTTGGAACGCCGCGAGAGCACGTTGGGCAGCGGCCCGACCCGCTCGCCGAGCGCCTTCGCCGCGCCGGAGAGCAGCGAGGTGAGATCGATGGTGGGACGTTTGGTGCTGGCCACGGACACCTCGAATGCGGAACGGGTCACGACTCTTCGCGACGGGTAGGGTTGTACCCGTGACGGAGGCTGTACTCTTCGACGTCGACGGAACCCTCATCGACTCCAACGACGCCCACGCCCGGGCCTGGGTGGCCGCGCTCGCGGAGGGCGGCCACGACGTCCCGTTCGAGCGCATCCGCCCGCTGATCGGGCAGGGCGGCGACCGCATCCTGCCCGCGGTGGCCGGGCTCTCCGACGAGGAGGAGCCCGGCAAGACGATCGCCGCCCGGCGGGGCGAGATCTTCAAGGAGCGCGAGCTGGGCCGGATCGGGCCGCAGCCCGGCGCCAAGGCGCTGCTCGAGGCGGTCCGCGCGCGCGGGGCCCGGGTGGTCGTCGCGACCAGCGCCAAGAGCAGCGAGCTGGACGCGCTGCTGGCCCGCGCGGACCTCAACGCGCTGGTCGACGTGGCGACCACCAGCGACGACGCCGACAGCTCCAAGCCCGCCCCCGACATCGTCCATGCCGCGCTGAAGAAGGCCGGCCTCGCGCCCGCGGACGCGGTCTTCGTGGGCGACACGAGGTGGGACGTCGAGGCGGCCCACAACGCCGGCGTGGCCTGCGTCGCGCTGCGCTGCGGGGGAATGGACCCGGCCTCGCTGGCCGGCGCTCAGGCCGTCTACGCGGACCCGGCGGAGCTGCTCGGCGCGCTCGACCGCCCGCCGTTCGACTGGGACCGCGCGCCCAAGGCCGCGTCGACCGCGGCGTAGAGGTCTTTCATCAGGAACGGCTTGGTGAGGAACGCGTCCCAGCCGCTGTGATCGGCCGGCGCGCGCAGGCCGATACGGACCAGCGGGACGCGGCTGCGCCGCGCCTGGGCCAAGAAGCGCGCGGGGTCCATCCCCAGCCGCTCGCCGTCGACCAGCGCGACGTCGAACGAGCCCTCGTCCAGGACGTGCAGCAGGCCCTCCGCGTCGTCCGCGACCGCGACCGCGTAGCCGTCCTCGCGCAGCGTGTGCGCGACGTACGAGCGGGCGTCGCCGTCGGCGTCGAGCAGCGCCACCCGGCGCAGCGCGACGCGCCGGTAGGGCGGGTGGACCGGGATCGTGACGCGGAAGGTCGAGCCCTGGCCCTCGGCCGACTCGACCTCGATCGTGCCGCCGTGCAGGTCGACGATCGACTTGCTCAGGTAGAGCCCGAAGCCGGTTCCGCCGATCCCCAGCGCGCGCGCGTTGCTGGCCCGCGCGAAGCGCCCGAACAGCTTGGCCCGGTCGGCCTCGGGGATGCCGATGCCGCGGTCGCGCACCGCCAGCTCGACCGCGGCACCGCGCCCGCGCAGCGCGATCTCGACCGGCTCGCCGCCCGGCGAGTACTTGATCGCGTTGCCGAGCAGGTTCTCGACGACCTGGCGCAGCCGGTTTGCGTCGCCCGCGACGACGAGCTGCCCGCCCGCGACCCGCAAGTCGATCGCGCGCGTCACCGAGAACACCCGCACCACGTCGCGCACCAGCGCCACCAGGTCGACCTCGCCCAGGGTCAGGGCGAGCTCGTTCTGCTCCAGGCGCGAGAGCGCCAGGGTGTCGGTCGCCAGCGCCGCCAGGCGCATCGCGCTCGACGAGATCATGCCCAGATACAGGCGCGAGTCGGTGTCGAAGCGCTCGTCGTCGGCCAACACGTCGGCGAAGCCGACGATCGTCGTCAGCGGGCCCTTGAAGTCGTGCGCCATCATCGCGATCAAGTCGTTCTTGACCTGGTTGAGCTCGACCACCGCGTCGCGCCGCGCGGCCAGCTCGCCGTACAGCTCGACGTTGCGCGCCGCGACCGCGAAGTACTGCCCGAGCAGCCCCAGCGCGAAGACGTCGGCGGTGGTGAAGGGCGTGTCGCGCCGCACGTCGAGCACGTAGGCCGTCGCGTCGCCCGAGCCGGGAATCCGCACCGCCGCGCGCTGCTCGTGCTCGTCGAGCACGCACACATCGCTGCGCGCGGCCAGCGCGACGAAGCTGTCGGCGGGCGGCGAGTCGTCGTCGGTCGAGAGGTCGCGCGTGGCCGCGAAGCCGCCCCGCGGGCGCGGCGCGTAGAGCGTGGCCGCCGCGGCGACCAGCTCGTGCACGCCCGAGAGCAGCGCCTCGACCAGCACGCTGGGCTCGAGCGCGGCGAACAGCGTGCGCGCGATCGTGTTGATCGCGGTCAGGCGCTCGTTCTGCATGGCGAGCTGCACGCCGCGCAGCACGTTCTCGGTGACGTCGCGCTGCACGACCACGAAGTGGGTCGTGCGCCCCGTCTCGTCGACCAGCGGGCGCGCGGTGGCCTCGGTGTGGTAGGTGGAGCCGTCGTGGCGGTACGATACGTACTCGACCCGGGCCGACTTGCCGGCCATCACCTGCTCGCGCATGTAGACCAGCCGCGAGCGGTCGGTCTTGGGGCCGAAGAAGGTGTCGGTGCGCTGCCCGATCACCTCGCCCGCGGAGGCCGCTTTCTGGCGCACGAACGCGGCGTTGGCGTAGACGATCGTGGCCGCGTCGTGCGGGGTGGCGCCGGGCTTGGCGATGATGATCGGGTCCTGCGCGGCCTCGATCGCGGCCGAGAGCAGGTTGATGCTCTCCTGGTCGTGCTCGCGCTGGGTGACGTCGGTCGCGACGACCAGCGCCAGCTCGCGGCGCTTGGTCGGGATCAGCTCGATGCGCAGCTCGATCGCGTAGGCCGAGCCGTCCTTGCGGCGGGCCTGCGAGCGCAGCACGAGCTGGCCGCGCGGGTCGTCGCGCAGCTCGGCGAGGCGCTGCGCCAGCAGGCCTTCTTTTTCCAGCGCGGGCAGGAGCGCGGCGAGCGGGAGCGAGCGCAGCTCCTCCATGGTGTAGCCCAGGTTGCGGCGCGCGGCGTCGCTGGCGAACACGACCCGCCCCAGCGTCAGGTCGACGTGGTACAGCTCGGTCTGCGAGCTGTCGAACAGGCGCAGCAACGCGCGCCGGGCCTCGAACTGCTCGACCACCGTGTCGGCGATGGCCTTGAGCGAGGCGCGCTGGTCGGGGCTGAGCACGCGCGTCTGCGAGTCGAGCACGCATAGCGTGCCCAGCGCGTGGCCGTCGCTGGAGACCAGCGGGGCGCCGGCATAGAAGCGAATCGCCCGCCCGCCGACGATCAGCGGGCGGGCGCAGAAGCGCGGGTCGGCCGCGAGGTCGGGAATCTCGAAGAACTCCTCGGCCAGCATGGCCTGCGCGCAGGGCGACTCGTCGCGCGGCGTCTCGCCGCCGGCGGGCAGCCCGAAGGCCGACTTGGACCACTGCCGGTCGGCGTCGATCAGGCTGATCAGCGCGATCGGGGTGGCGCAGATCTGGGCCGCCAGCGCGGTGAACGAGTCGAACAGCTCCTCGGCGGAAGTGTCGAGGAGCTCGTACTCGTAGAGCGCGGCGAGACGGCGCTCCTCGGTCGACGGCTGGGGGGCGTTCATCGGGCTGGATCGGGACGTTTCGCCCTGACGAAGGCCAGCACTTGCTCCAAAGGTCGCGTATTGAGAATATCTTCGGGACTCAGCCACGCCCGGCGGGCCTGTCCCACGGCATAAGCGATGTTGTCCAGGTCGGCCACCCGGTGCGCGTCGGAGTCGCAGGTGAAGGTGCAGCCGAAGCCCTTGGCCCGCCGTGCCAGCGAGCTGGGCAGGTCCAGCCGGCTGGGCTGGCCGTCGATCTCCAGCGCCGTCCCGGTCCGCGCCGCGGCCGCGAAGACCGCGTCGTGGTCGAAGTCGTAGCCCTCGAAGCTTCCGACGTTGCGCCCGGTGGGGTGCCCGATCACGTTCACGTAGGGGTTCTCGACGGCCCGCAGCAGGCGCGCCGTCATGGCCTCGCGCGACTGGTTGAAGGCCGAGTGGACCGAGGCCACCACGAAGTCCAGCTCGGCCAGGACCGCGTCGTCGTAGTCGAGGCTGCCGTCGGCCCGGATGTCGACCTCGGCCGAGCACAGGGTCCGGATGCCGTGGCGGTCGCCCAGCTCGCGCACCCGCTCGCGCTGGGCGCGCAGCTCGGCCGGGTCGAGGCCCATCCCGCCCCGCCCCCACGAGTGGTCGCTCAGCGAGTGGTACGCGTAGCCGCGCGCGGCGCAGGCCGCGACCATGTCCTCGAGCGTGTCGCGCCCGTCCGACCAGGTGCAGTGCAGGTGGAAGTCGCCCCGGATGTCGCCCAGCTCGACCGGCACCGGCAGGGTGCCCGCGCGGGCGGCCTCGATCTCGCCGATCCCCAGGCGCATCTCGGGCGGGATGTAGGGCAGCCCGAGGGCCGCGTACACCTCGTCCTCGGTCCGGCAGGCGATGGTCCGCCCGTCGGTGAGGTCGACGATCCCGTTCTCGCTGACCCGCAGGTTCTTGCGCACCGCCAGCTCGCGGAACTGGATGTTGTGCTCGCGCGAGCCGGTGAAGTGCTGCAGCAGGTTGCCGTAGAGGTGCTCGGGGAGCACCCGCAGGTCGATCTGCAAGCCGCCGGGGAGCCAGATCGAGGCCTTCGTCGGGCCCTCGGCCAGCACGGCCTCGGCCCGCTCCCAGGCGGTGAAGGCCGCGATCACCGCCTCGGCGTTGGCGCTGGTGCAGATCACGTCGACGTCGCCGACGGTCGGCTCCTGGCGCCGCACGCTCCCCGCCGCGGTCAGGTCGCGCGCGTCGGTGCGCTCCGCCAGGTGGGCCATCACCTCGCGCGCCAGCGGCAGGGCGACCCCCAGCGGGGTGCGCTTGGAGCGCCCCTTGTGGGCCAGCAGGCCGCGCCGGATGTTGTCGATCGACTTCTTGCCCAGGCGCGGAACGGAGGTCAGCGCGCCTTCGTCGAGCGCGCGCTCCAGGTCGGCCAGCGAGGCGATCCCGAGCCGCTCGAACAGCTGCTGGGCGGTCTTCATCCCGACCCCCTGGACGCCCAGGAGCTCGATCAGCGTGGGCGGGTACTTGGCGCGCAGCTCCTCGAGGTAGGGGTCGGTGCCGGTGCGGGCCAGCTCGGCGATCCGGCCCGCGATCGACTTGCCCACCCCGGGCAGCTCGGTCAGCCGCTCCTCGGCGATCAGCGCGGCCAGCGGGGGCGCGTTCTCGAGCGTCTCGGCGGCCCGCTCGTACGCCATGAACTTGAAGAACGGCTCGCCGGCGAACTCCATCAGGGTGCGAATCTCGCGCAGGCGCTGGGCGATCTCGGCGTTGGTCTGAGCAGGCATCGACGAGGACTTCGTTCCACGCCCGCGTACGGGCGTCCCATGCTGCGCAGGAGTCGGCTGGACCCGGCCATCTTCAACCTTCCGCTGGAGAAGATGCGCGACGGCTACTACTCCGACGTCTACTTCAACCGCGCGCGCGAGATCCTCGCCGCGGACGACTACCATCCCAAGGTGCGGATGCAGGTGTTCCAGCGCGGCAGCTCGGTGCTGTGCGGGATCGACGAGGCGCTCGCGATCCTCAAGCTGTGCAGCGGCATCCGCGCGCCGGACGGCACCTGGCGCGCCGGCTGGGACCGATTGACCGTGCGGGCGCTCTACGACGGCGACGCGATCGGCCCGTTCGAGACGGTGATGACGATCGAGGGCGACTACGCCCTCTTCGCCCACTTGGAGACCGAGTATCTGGGCGTGCTCGCGCGCCGCACGCGCATCGCCACCAACGCGCGCGAGATCGTCGACGCGGCCGACGGCAAGGACGTGCTGTTCTTCCCGGCCCGCTTCGACCACCACCTGGTGCAGACCGGCGACGGCTACGCGGCCTACATCTCGGGCGCGCTGGGCGTGTCGACCGACGCCAACGCCGAGTGGTGGGGCTCGCGCGGGATGGGGACCGTGCCGCACGCGCTGATCGCCGCGTACGGCGGCGACACCGTGCTCGCGACCAGGAAGTTCGCGCAGTACATCGACCCGGCGGTGAATGTCATCGCATTGGTCGACTTCGAGAACGACTGCGTCGGCACGTCGCTGGCCTGCGCGCGCGCGCTCGGCGAGCGCCTGTGGGGCGTGCGGCTGGACACCAGCGGCACGCTGGTCGACAAGAGCGTGATCCCGCAGATGGGCACGTTTCCGCCGACCGGCGTCAACGCGCAGCTGGTGCGCAACGTGCGCGACGCGCTCGACGCCGAGGGCTTCGGCGCCGTGCGCATCGTGGTCAGCGGCGGTTTCGACGCCGAGCGCATCCGGCGCTTCGAGCGCGACCGCGTGCCGGCCGACGCCTACGCCGTCGGCAGCGCGTTCTTCAAAGGCCAGGGCTCGTTCGACTTCACCGCCGACATCGTCGCGGTCGACGACGGAAGCGGCTGGCGCGAGAGCCACAAGGTGGGCCGCCCGGAGCGGCCCAACCCGCGGCTCTCGCCCGTCACCTGACGGCCTAGTTCAGCGCGAGCTGCGTCTCGCGCTCGAAGCGCGGCAGCTCGGGGCCGTTCTCGGCCACCGGCTCGCCGCCGCGAGCGGCGCGGAAGATCCGCACCAGCTCGTCGAGGTCGTTCGCGCGCGAGCGCACCACCTCGGTGGTCGACGCCAGCTCGGCGGTCTCGAGCGCGAGCTCGTTGACCGCGGTCGAGACTTCGGTCGCCGCCCGCGACTGCGTGATCGCGGCCTGGGTGATCGGCGTGACGAGGTCCGCCAGCGCTTGGCAGGAGGCTTGCAGCTCCTGCGCCGCGGCGGCGTTCTGCGCCACGCCGGCCGAGACGTCCTCGACGTCGCGGGCCAGCGACGCGCTCGCGGCGCGCATCGCGCCCGCGGCCGCGCCCGCCTCTTCCGCCACGCGGCGGGTCTCGGTGACCGAGGTGCCCAGCTCCGCCAGCGCGCCGCGCGCCGCGTCGACGCGCTCCGAGCCTTGCGCCAGCGCGTGGCTGGCGCCGTCCATCGCGCCCGCCACGCGCGCGGTCTCCTTGCCG
>JASLGJ010000593.1 GCA_030150085.1 Candidatus Elarobacter sp.
AAGTGATCTACACCGGCCTGTTCAACACGCCCGAGCAGATCGTGCAGACCGCGATCCAGGAGGACGCCGACGGGATCGGCCTGTCGATCCTCTCGGGCGCGCACATGACGCTCTTCCCGCTGGTGGTCGAGCAGCTCAAGGCGCAGGGCGCGGACGACATCGTGTTCTTCGGCGGCGGCACGATCCCCAACGACGACGCGGCCGAGCTGCGGCGCCTGGGCGTGCGCGAGATCTTCACCCCCGGCGCGCCGCTCTCGCAGATCATCGAGTTCGTCGAGCGCGAGTGCGGCAAGCGCCGCGAACTGGTCGGCTAGCGTGAGCGCACCCGCCCCGGACGGTGCGAACTCCGCGCGCCGCGTTCGCACGCGCGTCGCGCCGTCCCCGACCGGCGACCCGCACGTCGGCACGGCTTACGTCGCGCTGGTGAACTACTGCTTCGCCAAGCGGCACGGGGGCGATTTTCTGCTCCGCATCGAGGACACCGACCAGGCCCGCTCGACGGCCGAGTCGGAGCGGGCGATCCTGGCCGCGCTGCGCTGGACCGGCCTGAGCTGGGACGAGGGCCCCGACGTCGGCGGCCCGCACGGTCCGTACCGCCAGAGCGAGCGCAGCGCGATCTACCGCCGCTACGCCGACGAGCTGCTGGCCAGCGGGCACGCCTTCCGCTGCTTCTGCACCCCCGCGCGGCTGGAGGAGATGCGCGCCGCGCAACGCGCCGCCGGCATCCCGCAGAAGTACGACGGGCACTGCCTGCGCCTGCCGGCCGAGGAGTCGGGCGCGCGCGCGGCGGCGGGCGAGCCGTTCGTGGTGCGCATGAAGGTGCCGAGCGACGGCGTGTGCATCGTGAACGACCTGGCCCGCGGGCCGGTGCCGTTCGAGTACGCCACGATCGACATGCAGGTGCTGATGAAGGCCGACGGCCTGCCGACCTACCACCTGGCCAACGTCGTCGACGACCACCTGATGGAGATCACGCACGTGATCCGCGGCGAGGAGTGGCTGCCCTCGGCTCCCAAGCACCTGCTGCTCTACGGCTACTTCGGCTGGGAGCCGCCCGCGCTGATGCACCTCCCGCTGCTGCGCAACCCCGACAAGTCCAAGCTCAGCAAGCGCAAGAACCCGACCGGCATCCTGTTCTACCAGCGCATGGGCTACCTGCCCGAGGCGCTGCTGAACTTTCTCGGGCTGCTGATCTCGCCCGCGCCCGAGGGCGAGGAAGTGTTCTCCGTCGCGCAGCTCACCGAGCGCCTCGACGTCTCGAAGATGCCGCTGGGCGGCCCGGTGTTCGACGTCGCGAAGCTGGACTGGCTCAACGGGAAGTACCTGCGCGAGATCTCGAGCGCGGAGCTGATCGCCCGCACGCAGAGCTGGGGCTTCGACCGCGACCGGATCGAGAAGATCGCGGCGCTCGCGCACGCGCGGGTGGAGCGGCTGAGCGACATCGTGCCGATGGCGGCGTTCTTGTTCGCCGGGCGTCTGCCGGTGAAAGCGGAGGACTTCGCGGGCGGGAAGGTGAGCGGCGACGAGCTGCGCCGTGCGCTGGCGCTGGCGATGTGGCGGCTCGACGCGGAGCGCACGTTCGACTACGCGACGATCGAGCGGGTGCTCAAGGGCGTCGGGGAGACGCTGGGGCGCAAGTTCCGCGACCTCGCCCGGGTGTACTACGTGGCGATGACCGGCAGCCCGACCTCGCTCCCGCTGTTCGACTCGATGGAGCTGCTCGGGCGCGACATCGTGCGCGAGCGCTTCCGGGTCGCGCTCGACGCGCTCGGCGGCGTCAGCGGCAAGGAGCAGAAGGAATGGCAGGCGCAGGCGCGCCCGGCCGAGGCGGTGCCGGCATGAGCGCGCGCGCGATCGTGCTCGCCGCGGGCAAGGGCACGCGGATGCGCTCGGCCCAGCCCAAGGTCATGCACGACCTGTGCGGCCGCCCGATGCTGTGGTGGGTGCTGCAGGCACTGCGCACCGCGGGCGTCGCCGACATCACGGTCGTGACCAACCCCGAGGTGGACCCGATGCTGGGCACGTTCGGGGTGCGCACGGTCATCCAGCACGAGCAGCTCGGCACCGGGCACGCGGTGAAGATCGCGCTCGACGCGCTGGCCCCCGGCGACGGCCGGCTGGTGGTGGCGTACGGCGACATGCCGCTGGTCGACCACACGATCTTCGAGGACGTCCAAGCCGCGGTCGACCCGGGCGCGGGCGCCGCGCTGGCGCTGGTAACGGCGCGCATGCCGCTGCCGTCGAGTTTCGGGCGCATCGTGCGCGCGGGCGACGCGGTCGAGCGGATCGTCGAGGCCAAGGACTGCACCCCCGAGCAGCTCGCGCTCGACGAGATGAACGCCGGCATCTACGCCTACGACGAGCGCGCCCTGCGCGACGCGATCGCGCAGGTCGGCAACGACAACGCGCAGGGCGAGTACTACCTTACCGACACGGTCGAGCTTCTGATCGCGGCCGGCCGCCGCGTCGTGCCGGTGCCGGTTGCCGACTACCGCAGCGTGCTCGGCGTCAACGACCGCGTCGAACTGGCGAACGCGCGCGCGCTGCTCAACCGCCGCCTGTGCGAAGGCCACATGCGGGCCGGGGTGACGATCGTGGACCCCGCCGCGACCTACCTCGAGCCGGACCTCGCGATCGGCGCCGACACGATCATCTATCCCGGCACGACGATCTCCGGTGAGACGACCATCGGCGCGAACTGCCGGATCGGGCCCAACAGCCGGATCGGCAACGCCCGCCTCGCCGACGGCGTGCAGATCAGCGAGAGCGTGGTGCTCGATTCCACCCTGGGCGCGCACGTCACGGTCGGGCCGTTCGCGCACCTGCGCCACCACGCCGTGCTGGGCGAGGACGTTCACATCGGCAACTTCGTCGAGGTGAAGAAGAGCACGCTGGGCGCGGACGTGAAGGCCGGCCACCTGACGTACCTCGGCGAC
>JASLGJ010000199.1 GCA_030150085.1 Candidatus Elarobacter sp.
CGCTCGGCGCTCGGTGCGCACGGTGCGACGTGGGTCTCGCTCTCGGGCGGGTTGGATTCGTCGACGATCGCCTGTCTGGCGGCGCGCGAGCGGCCCGGCGCGGTCGGCGCGTTCTCGCTGGTCGTTCCCGAGCGGCCCGACGCGAACGAAGAGGAGTGGATGCGCGAGGTGGTCGCGCACTGCGGCATGCCCTGGCACCCGCTCGACGTCGGCACGGCCTTGCCGTTCTCCGAGCTGCCCGACGGGTTTCTGGGCGAGCCGAGCGCGGCCGTGGTCGGCGCGGCCGTGCGCCGCAAGCGCAACGCGCTGCTCGCGCGGCACGGGGTGACGACGGTGCTGACCGGCGACGGCGGCGACGTGATCCTGGGGACGTTTCCGGGGCCGGTTCCGGCGCACTTGGCCGATCCGCTCTTCTCGGGCGATCTCTTCGGCACCATTCGCGGCGTGCGCGAGTGGAGCCGCGACGCCGACGACCGGCGCTCGCCGTCGTACTGGCTGGCGCGCGGCGTGCTGATGCCGGCGCTGGCGCACCTGCGCGGGCGGCAGATCACGAGCGACGTGCCGCTTCCGCCGCCGCCGTGGCTGGACGAGCGGTACGCGCGGCGGATGCGGCTCGCCGAGCGCGACCGCCGCCGCATCGCGCCGCGCTGCGCGGCGCCGGGCGCGCAGCAGACCTGGGACACGGTCTGGATCGGCGCGCTCTCGATGTCGGCGCGCGCGGCGGCGCTCGAGGCGCACGAGGTGCGCACGCCGCTGCTCTACCGGCCGCTGGTCGAGTTCATGCAGACGGTGCCCTGGGAGCTCAAGCTCCGCCCGCGCTGCGACCGCTACCTGCAGCGCCGCGCGCTCGCGGGCATCCTGCCCGAGCGGGTGCGGCGCCGGGCCGGCAAGGCGATCGGCACCTGGCCCTTCGTGGAAGGGCTGCGGCGCTCGCGCGCCTGGAGCGAGCTGCTGGGCGCGGACCCGCGCCTCGTGTCGCTGGGCGTCACCAGCCGGGCGGCGTGGCGCGACGCGGTGCACCAGGCTTCCGTCGGACAGACGTACGGCGACCGCTGGTTCTTGACCGCGGTCGCGATCGAGGTCTGGCTGCAGGGGCTCGAGGACTTTCGCCGCGCGCGCCGCGCCGCGGCGCCGGAGCGGGCGGCGCTGCGTGCCTGAGCTGGGGATCGGGATCATCACCCGCAACCGGCTCGCGACGCTGGCGCAGTGCGCGGCGGAGATCGCGCGCCACACGCGGGTGCCCTATGCGCTGGCGGTCGCCGACGACGGCAGCAGCGACGAGACCGCGGCGTGGGTGCGCGGCGCGGGCATCCCGCTGATCGCCGGGCCGCGGCGGGGCTGCGCCTGGAACAAGAACCGCGCGCTGCGCTACTTCGCGACGCGCACCGACTGCGACCCGATCCTGCTGTTCGAGGACGACACCTGGCCGGTCGCGGACGGCTGGGACGACCTCTGGGTCGCGGCGGCGCGGCGCTGGGGGCACGTGAACTATTTCTACGGCTACGAGCCCGAGGGCGGGGGCACCGTCGACGATCCCTACCAGGGCACGGCGTTCGGCGGGCAGTGCACGATCACGACGCGGGCCGCGCTGGCCGAGGTCGGCTATCTCGACACGCGCTTCGTCGGCTACGGCGTGGAGCACGTGGAGTGGACGCACCGCTACCGCGTGCGCTACACGCACGAGTGGAATCTGCCCAAGCGGACCGTGCCCTGCCTGGACTTCGGCGTGCTCGCGAGCTGGCCGCCCTCGCACTACGACGAGGCGGAGATCACCGCCAACCGGGACTTGTTCTACCGCCTGCGCGACGACGAGAGCGAGCCGGTGTACCGCGCGCCCTGGCGCGATGACGACGAGCGGGAGCAGCTCGAAGCCGAGGTGGGGCGGGCGGCGGGGCCGCGGGCTGGACGTGAAGTGGATGCATTTTGACCAGCGGCACTCACTCCGCCCTTGCCGGGTTTTGGCAGCCTGTGCCGTTGAATTGAGGAGATGTGGAGGCGACTTTTCAGGTCTTGATCGAGCCCGAAGACGACGGGTTCGTGACGTTCGTGCCGACGCTCGATTTCGCTTCGACGCAAGGTTCGACACGCGAGGAAGCGCTTGAGCGTACGCGTGAAATGATCCTCGGCTACCTGGCAGCGGCCGAAAAAGAAGGCATCGCGATCGAGATACCTTCGCCCAGCCATCGTGCCGAGATGATCGATCTTCCGATCTCGGCCTAACGCCGAACGCCTCGTTGCGGACTACGTGGGAACGAGACTACCCCGGGTTACCGGGAAAGAGGTCGTGGCTGCTCTGCGCCGCGGCGGCTTCGAGCTGACCCACATCAAGGCTCGCACCACTACTTGCGCCGGCAAGGCGGTCGTATCGTTGTCGTTGCGGTCCACGCCGGCGAGACGCTGCGCCTCGGAACGCTGGGCTCCATTCTGCGCGCGGCGGATCTGAACGCGGACGAGCTCCTGAAGCTGCTGCGCTGAACGGATCAGAGCTGCACCGCGCGCAGGTCGATGCGCAGCAGGTCGCGGACGTGGGCGATCGGGAGGTGGGTGAAGGCGACCGTGCGCTCGTCGGCGCGGACGGCGAGGTCGTACATGCCCGGGACGACGCCGTGCACGACGTAGACGCCTTGGCGGTCGGTGCGCGTGGTGTAGGCGCTGCCGCTCGGGGTGCGGGTGCGGTAGGCGGCGCCGGCGGGGTTGAGGTGGATCGCGGCGCCGGGGACGGGCAGGCCGACCCGGTCGACCACGTAGCCGGCGACCGCGGTGGCGGGCTCGGCTTCGAGCGCGACGCCGCTGCCGGGGACCAGGCCGTGGGTGACGGCCTGGGTGTAGCGGGCCAGGACGCCGACCCCGCGCACGGTCAGCGAGAGGTAGCCGCGGGCCGACACGACCAAATCGTAGACCCCTTCGAGCAGGGGCGCCTCGAAGGTGCCCTGCCCGTCGGCGTCGAGCACGCTGATCCGTCCGCTCCGCCCCACGAACATCGCCCGCGCGCCGCCGAGCGGCAAGCTCGAGCGCCGGTCCAGGAGCGTACACCGCAACGTTCCGAAGGACTGGTCCATCCTTTCCCTCATCGGCGCGCTTGCGTCCTGAGTTGACCGACCGGAGCACCCATGAACGCCGCCTTCGAATCCCGCCTCGCCGCCGACCTGGACGCCTTGCGCTCGGCCGGCACCTACAAGCACCTGCGTCACCTGACCGGGCCGATGGGGGCCGAGGCCGACATGGAAGAGGGCGGCCACGTCATCGTGCTCTCCTCGAACAACTACCTCGGCTTGGCCAACGACCCGGCCGTGATCGCCGCCTCGCACGCCGCGCTGGACAAGTACGGCGCGGGCGCGGGCTCGGTGCGCTTCATCTGCGGCACCTTCGACATCCACCGCGACCTGGAGAACCGCATCGCCCAGTTCTTCGGCTACGAGGCGGCGATGTCGTACGTGTCGTGCTGGAACGCCAACGAGGGCGTGATCGCGACCGTCGCGACGGCCGGCAACACGATCATCTCCGACGAGCTCAACCACGCCTCGATCATCGACGGCTGCCGCCTGGCGGGCGCGAAGCGCACCCGCTACAAGCACGGCGACATGGGCGAGCTGGAGCAGCGCCTGCGCGAGGCCGAGGGCACCGCGTTCATCATCACCGACGGCGTGTTCTCGATGGAGGGCTCGATCGCCAAGCTGCCCGAGATCGTCGCCCTGGCGAAGCAGTACGGCGCGGTGACGATCGTGGACGACTCGCACGGCACCGGCGTGATGGGCAAGACCGGGCGCGGGACGATCGAGCACTTCGGGCTGGAGGGGCAGATCGACATCCTGACCGGCACGCTGGGCAAGGCGCTGGGCGGCGCGGCGGGCGGCTTCGTGGCCGGCTCGCGCGCGCTGGTCGAGACGCTGGTCCAGCGCTCGCGCCCGATGCTGTTCTCCAACCCGCTCCCGCCCGCGGTCGCGGCGGGCGCGCTGGCGGCGATCGACACGCTCGACGCGCAGCCCGAGCTGGTCGCGCGCCAGCGCGAGAGCGTGCGCTACTTCCGCGCCGGGCTGACCGCGCTGGGCTTCAAGCCGCTCGAGGGACCGAGCGCGATCGTGCCGATCATCGTGGGCGACACGGCGTTCGCGATCGCGATGAGCGACCGGCTGCTGCAGGAGGGCGTGTTCGTGACCGGGTTCGGCTACCCGGTCGTGCCGGAGGGGACGGCGCGCGTGCGCTGCCAGATCTCCAGCGCCTTGACCAAGGCCGAGATCGACCGCGCGCTGGCGGCCTTCGAGAAGGTCGGCACGGAGCTGGGGCTGATCGGCAAGCCGGTCACGGCGTAGCTTCGGGCCGGTGGACGACGCCGCGCGGGCCGGCGTCGTTCGCCATGTGGCGAACGGCGCGGGGACGTGGTTCACCGTTGGACGATATCGCGCGCGAGGACGGGCGCGGTAGAGTCATCCGCATGGCAATCGCATCGCTGCGCGCGGCGGGGCTCGTTTTCGCCGCCGCGCTCGTCCCGCTCGCGGCCGCCGCCGCGCCCAAGCCGTTCACCGGCCCGGCGGGCTGGGAGCACGCGGTCGGCGCGAGCCCGTCGCCGCAGTCGCCGCGCGCGCAGGAGACGTGGAAGAAGAGCGGCGAGCTGCTGACGCTGCTCTCGGACGGCGGGCTGGCGTACGACGACATCGTCGCGATGGTGAAGAAGAACGTCGCCGACAACGGGCTCAAGCCGGCCGTCGACCGCGACCGGACCTGCGACGGGCGGCGCGCGCACGAGGTCGAGCTGACCTTCGGCAGTTCGGTCGTGCGCCAGATCATCGTCGACGACAACCCGGGCGTGACCAAGCTGACGTACACGCGCCCGGCGGGCACGCCGGCCGGCGCGGACGCGACGGGGGCGCTGGCGGCGTACTGCGGGCCGTAGCCG
>JASLGJ010000210.1 GCA_030150085.1 Candidatus Elarobacter sp.
GGCCTGGCGATCTCACCCACGCTGGTGGCGCTGGGCACGATCGCGCTGCTGAGCTTGGGCGTGGGCTTCATCCTGCAGAGCCGGTAGTGCATTGCGACGGTTCGCCCGCTGCGCGCAGCGGGAGGTCGTCGGCCGCTCGCCGACCGTGAACCCTGCACGCGACCTGCCGCTGCTCGCGGCACTGCGGCTGCGCGTTCCGGTGCGTACGCTGCGCGCGCTCGTCGCGGGCGACCACGCTGCGCTGCGCAAGTGGCTGGCGGCTGAGTCGGCGCTGCGGCTGGCCGAGGCACGCCGCGACGCGCGGCTGGACTTCGCCGCGCTCGAAGCGCTCGGTGCGCGGATCGTCACGCCCGCCGATCCGGACTGGCCGCCCGGTTTCGCCGACCTGCCCGATCCGCCCGCGTTCCTCACCGTGCACGGCTTGCTGCCACGCGGCGGCATCGCCGTGATCGGTTCGCGCGACGCGGCGGAAGAAGAGCGCGCGTTCGCTCGCGCGCTGGCGGCGGCGTTGCGCCGCCCGATCGTCGCCGGCCTCGCGCCGGGGATCGACGACGCCGCCCACCGCGGCGCGCTCGACGCCGGCCAGCCGACGGTGGCCTACCTCGGCAGCGGGCTGTCCCAGCCCGAGGACCCCGAGCTGGCCGAGGCGATCGTGGCCGGCGGCGGCGCGCTGGTCTCCGAGTACGGACCCGCCGCGCTCGCGACCGCCTGGAGCCGCAAGCGGCGCGACCGCCTGCAGGCCGCGCACGCGAGCGCGGTCGTACTGGTCGTCTCGGATGCCGAGGGTGGCGCGCTGCACACCGTGCGCTTCGCGAGGCAATACGGGCGTGCGCGCTTCGTGCTGGACGCCGCGGCGAGCGGGAACCGGATCGCAACGGCGGAGGGTGCGGCGGTTTTACCGTGGGAGACCGCCGCGGCGGCCCGCATCCTGGCCGCGCTCGCCTGATCCGGAAAGGAACTCCGTTGCCGTTCATCCTCGCCCCCTCGCCGGAGGGACCGTCATCGCGCTCCGCGTGAACCCGCGCCTCGACGACGTGCTCGCCGGCGGCGCCAGCTCGCCGGTGCGCGCCGGGCGGCGGGTCGGCGGCGAGCCGTTCGTCTGCGCGCGCGCCGAAGGACCCTACGCCTTCGATCCCGCGGGCCGGCGCTACGTCGACTACGTGATGGCCTACGGGCCGCTGCTGTTCGGCCACACGCCGCCGTTTCTGCACGGGCTGGACGCGCTGGCCGCGCGCGGGGTCGTGCACGGCTCCACCGCGCCCGAGGAACTGGAGCTGGCGGCGCGCATCCGCGGCCACCTGCCCTCGATGGAGAAGCTGCGCTTCAGCACGACCGGGAGCGAGGCGGTGCAGGGCGCGGTGCGGGTCGCGCGCGCGTTCACCCGGCGCGACGCGGTGCTCAAGTTCGCGGGCAACTACCACGGCCACTTCGACCTCGCGCTGCAGGACGCGGGCGCCTCGGCCGAGACCCCCGACGCGACGGGCTCGGGCATCCCGCGCGCGGTCGTGGACGACCTCGCCGTGGCGCGCTACAACGACCTGGCCGACGTCGACCGCCACCTGGAGCGCATCGGCGGCCGGCTGGCGGCGATCCTGGTCGAGCCGATCTGCGGCAACATGGGACTCGTGCCGACCGCGCCGGGCTTTCTCGAAGGCTTGCGCGAGCGCGCCGACCGCCTGGGCGCGCTACTGATCTTCGACGAGGTGATCACCTGGCTGCGCCTGGGCCTGGGCGGCGCGCAGGCGCGCGCCGGCGTGCGGCCCGACCTCACCACGGTCGGCAAGATCCTCGGCGGCGGCTTCCCGCTGGCGGCGTTCGGCGGGCGGGCCGAGGTGATGGCGGTGCTCGCGCCCGACGGACCCTGCTTCACCGGCGGCACGCACGCCGGGATGCCGTTCGCGGTCGCAATGGGCCTGCGCGTGCTCGACCACCTCGAAGCGAACCCGTCGCTCTACACCGGCATGGAGCGCCGCGCGCGCGCGCTGGCCGAGCGCATCCGCGCGAGCCTGCGCGCGCTGGAACTGGACTACGCGGTGGTGCAGCTGGAGTCGATCGTCGACTTCAAGTTCCGCCCCGGCCCGCCGACCCGCTCCTACGACGACCAGCAGCGCGACGACCAGCGCGCCTACGCCGCGTTCTACCACGCGCTGCGAGCGCGCGGGGTGCTGCTGCCGCCCTCGCACAACGAAGTGCTGTTCCTCTCGACCGCCCACGGTGACGACGACGTCGCCTTCACCGCCGAGGCGATCGAGGCCGGCCTGCGCGAGCTGCGCGCGAACGGAGCGATCTGATGGCGATTCAACCACCGCCCGGCTGGAGCTACGACGGCACGGCGTTCGTGCGCGTCTTCGACCGGGGGAACTTCGACGGCGCGATCGCGTTCGTCAACGCGGTCGCGGGCGTCGCGAACCGGCTCGACCACCATCCCGACATCGCCTTGTCGTGGAACCAGGTGACGATCCGCACCTGGTCCCACGACGCGAACGCGGTCACCGAGCGCGACCTCCGGCTGGCCCGCGAGATCGACGCGCTGCCATAAGCGAGCGGGCGCTCTGCCTGATGCTGCTCGGGCGGGATAGGAGACCGAGCGGCGCGGGCGAACCTTGCCCAACCCCTCTTCCCGGGAGCAATCGCATGGCAGAGCACGTTGCAGGCAGCGCGGTCGAGCTCATCACCGACCCCGAGCGGGTGAAGAGCGCCACCGAGGCGCCGCTGATCACGATTCGTACCGGCCAGACCGGCGGCCAGACGTACCACCTCAAGATCAACCAGCCGGCCGGCCGCGCGGTGATGATCGCGGTCCACCTCTGATCCGCGCCCGCTGAGCGCGAGCGAGCCGCGATGCGCGAGCTCGACGGTGCGGCCGGCACGGAGCTGGCCTGGCTGCACGGCGGCGATCTGGCCGCGCGCCAGCTCGCGGCCGAGGGCGTGCGCCATCTCTTCACCCTGACCGGCGGCCACATCTCGGCCGTCTACGACGGCGCGCGCTTCGTCGACATCAGGCTGGTCGACTTTCGCCACGAGCAGGCCGCGGTGCACGCGGCCGACGCCTACGCGCGCCTGACGCGCCGCCCCGCCGCGGCCGCGGTGACCGCCGGGCCGGGCGTGACGGGCGCGCTCACCGCGGTCGCCAACGCCTACTACGCGCACAGCCCGGTCGTCGTCCTGGGCGGGCGCAACCCGTTCCTCACCGACGGCGCGGGCAACTTGCAGGAAGCGCCGCACCTCGAGCTGATGCGGCCGGTGACCAAGTCCGCCCAGGCCGCGTACGATGCCTGGCGGGTGCCGGACGTGGTGCGCGACGCGTTCGCGCTCGCGGCCTCGCCGCGCTTCGGGCCGGCCTTCGTCGACCTGCCGATGGACGTGCAGCTCACCCGCTTCGCGCCCGAGGACGCGCCCGCGATCCGCCGCTCCGCGGTTCCGACGGCGGCCGAGCCCGACGACGAGGCGGTGCGGCGGGTGGCCGACGCGCTCGGGCGGGCTTCCGCGCCGGTGGTGTTCGTCGGCAGCGGCGCGTACTGGGCCGGCGCGGGCAAAGCGCTGGCGGCGCTGCTGGCCGCGGCGCGCTGCCCGGTCTACTGCAACGGCATGGCGCGCGGGCTGCTGGGCGCGCGCAACCCGTACCAGCTCCACCACCGGCGGCGCGAGGTGCTGGCCGGCGCCGACTTGGTGCTCGTGCTCGGGGCGGACTTCGACTTTCGCCTCGGCTTCGGGGCGGCGGGCAGCCTGGCCGCGGGCGCGACGATCGTGCAGGTCGACCCGCAGGCCTCCGCGCTGGGCCGCAACCGCGACGTCGCGCTCGCGGTGTGCGCCGACATCGAGCGCTTCCTGCGCGCGCTGCTGCGCTACGAAGGGCGCTTCGGGCGCACCGACGAGCCCGAGCGCAGCGAGGCGCTGCGCCGCCGCGACGCGGACGGCGAGGCGCGGATGCGCGTTCTCGTCGGAGCCGACGCGCCGATCCACCCGCTGCGCCTGGCGCAGGAGCTGGCCGGCTACCTCGATCCCGACGCGGTCGTCATCGGCGACGGCGGCGACGTCGTCACGCAGGGCGCGAGCGTGCTGCGGCCGGGCGGACCGGGCTGCTGGATGGATCCCGGCCCGTTCGGCTGCCTGGGCATCGGCGCGCCGTTCGCGATGGGCGCGCGGCTGGCTCGTCCGGACGCGCAGATCGCGGTGCTGTTCGGCGACGGCGCGTTCGGCTTCAACGGCTTCGAGTACGAGGCCGCGGTGCGCCAGAAGCTGCCCTTCGTCGGCGTGATGGGCAACGACGGCGCGTGGGGCGAGATGCGCACCTTCCACGAGGACATCTTCGGGCCCGAGCACGTGGAGGCGCAGTACCTCAGCCGCGAGACCGCCTACGAGACCGTGGTGCGCGGGCTGGGCGGATACGGCGAGCGGGTCGAGCGCGCGAGCGAGATCCGGCCCGCGTTGCGGCGCGCGTTCGACAGCGGCGTGCCGGCGCTGCTCAACGTGCTGGTCGATCCCGCCGTGCGGCGCGAGGAGATGACGATCTCGGGCAAGCAGGTGGCGCGGGCGTACGGAGGCGGCGACCCGCATGCGTTCCGCCGCTGAGCGGAGCGGCGTCTCGGGGCGCGAGGCGATCCTCGAGATCGAGGACCTGCAGAACCGCCTGAGCGAGCAAACGGTCCAGCGCGAGCCGTTCTGGCGCGCGCTGGTCGGCGACCCGGCCGCGGTGCCCGAGAACGTCTTCCACGGGCTGTGCGCGGAGAACTACCACCTGCTGTTCCGCGAGAGCTACTTCGACTCGCCGGTGCTCTCGTACGCCGGCAGCACCGCCGCGCGCAAGCTGATCAACGAATTCTACATCGAGGAATACGGCCACGACGAGCTGCTGCTGCGGGCGCTCGCGTCGCTGGGCGTGACGCGCGAGGACCTGTTCGCGACCGCGCCGCTGCCCGAGACGGCCGCGCTCTACAACGGGCTGGCCTACTGGGCGCGCTACGACCCGCTGTTCTTCTTCACGACGCTGGGCCCGCTGGAGGGGCGCGAGGTGGAGATCGACT
>JASLGJ010000251.1 GCA_030150085.1 Candidatus Elarobacter sp.
AGGTGGCGCAGGCGCGCGCGCACCGCGCGCCACGCCGTCAGACCGCGCCCGAGGAAGGCGTTGAGCGTCGGCTCGCCGCGCAGCGTGTCCTCGTCGAGAAAGCCCGCGCCGACCAGCGCGTCGAGGTCGACCGCGCGGTCCTCGAACGCGACCGCCGGGCGCGGCCGCTCGCCGCCGACCGACACGATGCCGAACGGCAGGTTGTCCAGGCCGTAGTCGCGCGGGTCGATCACGCGATGATGCCCAGCGCCCGCAGGTCGTTGACCGGCTCGTCGAAGCTGCAGCTTCCGTAGCCGACGACGTGCTCGCGCGCCGCCGCGACCGCCTCGGCCTCGACCCGCACCTCGCGCCAGCTCACGTGGAGCGGGTCGACCACGAACGCGCGCGGGTCGTGCTCGCCCAGCACCTCGGCCACGCGCACCGGTTCGAGCGCGCCGGCGTGCAGCGCGACCGCGGCCACGAACAGGTTCAAGAACCCGTGCTGCACGACGCCGCCCTCCACCCCGTGCGCGCCGCGCACGGGGTGGTGCAGGCCGGCGGTGGCCTTCCAGGGCACGCCGTGCTCCTGGGCCGCGACCACGAACGCCGCCAAGTCCTCCACCGAGGGCGTGGAGCCCGGCCGCGGGCCGCCGCAGCGCACCTTGGCACCCAGGGTCAGGTTGGCCGGCGTCTCGGCCCGCGCCGCGCCCAGCACGGCCAGCCACTCCGCGGGCGGGACGGTCCAGCCCGCGTCGTAGCCGGACTCGTACCAGAACGCGACCGGGTCGCTGGGCCAGCGCTCGGCCACGTCGGCCACGATCCGCTGCGCCGCGGCGCCGTCGAGGGTCACCCGCGGCAGGCGCGCTTCGAGCGAGGTGACCGTCACGCCGGGCAGCTCGCGGACGCGCGCCACCCGCTCCAGGTCGGCCCGCACCGTGTCGCCCTTGGCCCCCAGCGCGCCCGCGTCGAGGATCACGCTCAGCGCGAGCGGGCTCGCCGCCGCGCCGCGGGCCCGGACGAACTCGTCGGCCCGCGAGGCGGGCAGGACGAACTTGCCGCCCAGCCAGGCGTAGGCGCTCTCGCGGTGCCGGTCGTGGGCGCGCAGGGCGGGGACCATCGCCAGCTTGGCGGGCGGGAAGAGGCTCGCGTCGTCGATCAGCTGCTCGAGGAGCGCGCGCTTGGCGGAGTCCGTGGTGACGGTCGGCATGACGTTGCCACTGCTACTCAGGAAAGCGACGAGACCCTCCGTTTCGGGAGGGTCTCGCGATCGTGGAGCTGCCGGTGGGGATTGAACCCACGGCCTCGTCCTTACCAAGGACGTGCTCTACCACTGAGCTACGGCAGCGCCCGGGGACCGAAAATGTGTACCACATCAGCGCCTTCGGACGCAAGGGCCGAGGTGGCCGGGGCGGCGCGAGCGGCCGGCTCGGCCGCTCTAGTTCAGGCGGACGTAGCGCAGCACCAGCGCGGCCCGGCTCTCGAAGCTGAAGGCCCGCACCTGGCGGTGCTCGACCGCGGTCTCGTCCTTGTCCAGCTCGACGATCGACTCGAACAGCGGAAACTGCTGCATGGTCGAGTGATCGGCTCGACGGGCCGCGGTCCTGAGCCCGCTAGCCCGTTCGCTCCGCCTCGCTGCCGGGCGGCGTCTCGTCGGGCATCCCTGACGGCGCGTCGGGCATCGCCGGAACCTCGGGGACCGGGGCGCGCGGGGGCCGTTCGATCTCGCTCATGCGGGCCGCGTACCCGCTCAGCTTCCCCAGCTCTCGTGCCGGCGCGCCATCGTGGCGCGCCCGGCGGCGGTCTTCACCTTGACCCAGTCCGCCGAGCGCAGGCCCCAGCGGTAGACGCTGTCCGCGCGCTTGGCGACGACGCCTTCGAGGCCGAGCTGTTCGGCCAGCGCCAGCAGTGCCGGCCCGTCGTCGAACACCCGCGAGCGCACGACCAGCGGCAGCGCGTCGGCGACGACCCGCGCCAGCAGCCCGCGCCGCGCGCTCAGCGGCCGCGCGGTGACGTCCTCGCCGCCGTGGGCGAGCAGGTCGAAGGCGACGTAGGTCCGGCGCGCGCCGGGCCGGCGCAGGGCGCCGAAATCGGCCCGCCCCTGGGCGTCCAGCACCACCACCTCGCCGTCGAGCACCGCGTCGCCCCGGACGTGCTCCCCCAGCTCCGCCAGCTCGGGGAACCAGCGCAGCATGTCCGTCCCGGTCCGCGAGCGCAGGCCCAGCCGCCCGCCGGCGAGCGTCGCCAGGCCGCGGTAGCCGTCCCACTTCAGCTCGTAGGTCCAGCCCGGCCCGACCGGCAGCCGACCGGCCGGGGTGAGGCGCATAGGTTCCATCCTATGCGCTTCGATATATGGCTTAAAAGTACCATGTCGTGGTGACTCTTCAGTGGCTCCTCGACCGGATCGAGGCAAGCCACCGGAAACAAAAGAAAGCCCGCCGTAGCGGGCTTCTCACGTGGAGCGGGCGGCGGGAATCGAACCCGCGACTCTTGCTTGGAAGGCAAGGGCATTACCACTATGCAACGCCCGCGCTCGTTCACCGGAGCTTACGAACGAACGGCGCGCCTCCCTTTCGGGACGCGCGCCGCTGTACTGGTGGGCCGGGCAGGATTTGAACCTGCGTATCGCTTTCGCGAGCCGAATTTACAGTCCGGTGCCATTAACCACTCGACCACCGACCCACGGTGGGGACCCGCTCTGATACGCGAATTCCAGGGCTTCGTCCTCCCCCGGCGGAACAAATCGCGGCGCGGGGTGCCGGCGTAGCTCAGTTGGTAGAGCGCCCGATTTGTAATCGGACGGTCGTGGGTTCGAGTCCCACCGTCGGCTCGCGCCCCCACCGGACGCCCGCGGAAACGAAGAAGGTCCCGCGCCAGCGGGACCTTCTTCGTTTCCGTCTCGATCCTCGAAGGCGTCGGCTGACGGATCAGCTACGCGCCCCTAGGTCCTTTCAAGGCAGCTCGATCTCGGCCAGGTTCTTCTCGATCTTGCGCTTGACGCGCTGCAGCGCGTTGTCGATCGACTTGACGTGCCGGTTGAGGTCGCGCGCCATCTCCTGGTAGGACTTGCCCTCCAGGTACGACAGCAGCACCTGCGACTCGAGGTCGGACAGGTTCTCCTGGATGCGCGCCTTGATGTCTTCGGAAACCTCCTGGTTGATCACGAGCTCTTCGGGATCGGAGGTCTTCTGCGAGGGCATCACGTCGAGCAGCGTGCGTTCGCTGTCCTCGTCGTAGATCGGCTTGTTGAGCGAGATGTACTGGTTGAGCGGGATGTGCTTCTGGCGCGTCGCGGTCTTGATCGCGGTGATGATCTGACGCGTGATGCACAGCTCGGCGAACGCGCGGAAGCTCGACAGCTTGTCGGCCTTGAAGTCGCGCACGGCCTTGTACAGGCCGATCATCCCCTC
Organism: Candidatus Elarobacter sp.; assembly: GCA_030150085.1. Lineage (GTDB taxonomy): Bacteria > Vulcanimicrobiota > Vulcanimicrobiia > Vulcanimicrobiales > Vulcanimicrobiaceae > Vulcanimicrobium. Next base: position 3,387 of record JASLGJ010000251.1, read on the forward strand.
TTGGATGATGTCCTCTCGGTCCGCACCGATGAGGAAGTAGCTCTTCGCCTTGATTCGGACGAAGTTCTTGTACTTGTTGAGCAAGAACTCCATCGCGAGGTTATCGCCCGATTTCGCTGCTGATACGAGATCTTCGTCGGGCCGCTCGTGGTAGTCGAGAGACTCGGCGGCGGGCTGCGTGAGCGCCATGAAACCTACCTTGCCGGAAACCGTCGGGCGCGAAAACGCGGGCCTGGGCCCGTCCGGCCGCGCACGACTAACCTAGTATAGGGAGGTCCTGCTACCTGGTCAAGGACCAGTCCTCACTTCGGAACCGCTCGCGCGCTCGCGGCGTCCCGCTGGCGGACCGCTTCATAGAGTAAAATGCCCGCCGCAACCGACGCGTTGAGCGACTGCACCCGGCCCAGCACGGGGATCCGCAGCAGCCCGTCGCACTCACGCTTGACCAGCGGCGCAAGCCCCTCGCCTTCGGCCCCGATGACGAGCGCGACGTCGCCGGCCAGGTCGGCCTCGGTGTACGGTCTCGCACGTTCGTCCAGCGCGGCGCCGTACACCCAGACGCCGGCCTTCTTGAGCGTGCGCACGGCTTGCGCCAGGTTGGCCACCCGCGCGACCGGCAGGTATGCCGTCGCGCCGGCCGACGACTTGCGCACGGTCGCGTTCACGCCCGCGCTGCGCCGGTCGGGCAGGACGACCGCGTTCGCGCCCGCGCACTCCGCAGCGCGGATGATCGCCCCGACGTTGTGCGGATCGGTCACGTGGTCGAGCAGCACGAACAGCGCCGGCCGGTCGCCCCGCCGCTGCGCGAGCGCCTCGTCGAGCGAAATGTATGCAAACGGCTCGCCGAAGGCGACCACGCCCTGGTGCGCCTTGTACGGGAAGGTCGCGAAGAACGTGCGGCTCTCGAAGCGCACCGGCACGTTCGCCGTGCGGGCCCGCTCGAGCAGGTTGCGCAGCGCCGGATCGCGCTTGCGCTCGTCGCCGACGTGGATGTGGCGCAGCGGCTCGCCCGCGGCGAGCATCTCGTCGACCGCGTGGACGCCGTACACCACGTCGTCGAGGTCGACGCGCGGGGCGCGGCGCTCGTGCGGCGGGCGCCCCGCGCCTAGCTGCCGGCGACGGTCCACGTGGTGCCGTCCTTGGAGTCCTTGAGCACGATGCCCTCGGCGGCCAGCGCGTCGCGCAAGCGGTCGCCCAGCGCGAAGTCCTTGCTCTTGCGCGCCGCGGCGCGGGCCGCGATCACGG
>JASLGJ010000255.1 GCA_030150085.1 Candidatus Elarobacter sp.
CGCGCTGCGCGCCAAGGACGCCGCGCGCTTCGGCGCGACGCTGGGCGCGGACGTCGCGGTGGTCGACGGCAAGGGCCGCATCACGCGCGGCACCGAGGCGGTGCTGCGCTCGCACGCCGAGTGGTTCGCCGCGCCGGAGCCCTGGACGTTCGACTACGAGGTGCTGCTGGCGCGCGAAGCGGCCGGGCTGGCGCTGGTCGACGTCACCTACCGGCACACGCCGGATGCGGCGCCGGCGCGCTTTCTGCTCTCGCTCGTCTTCGAGCGCGACGCGGGCGGCGGGTGGAAGTTCGTCTACGACCAGAACACGCCGCTGGAGTGACGTTCCTCACCGGGCGCGGCGGCGCAGCCGAAGGGAGCGCCGCCCGCTGACGGCGTAGGGCTCGGTACCGCCGTCTCGACCGAGGGGAGTACCGTCGTTGCGCATCCTGATCTTGTATCCAAACCTCAGCATGCCGTTCATCTGGGACGAGCTGGGAGCGATGGGAGCGCGCGCCACGATCGTCCACGCGCCGAGCAAGACGGTCCCCGCCGAGCTGCCGTTTCCCCACGACGACGTGGCGCTGGACATCAACGGCGACCCCGCCGGCGCGATGGCGGCGCTCGAGGAGCTGCACCGGCGCGAGCGCTATGAGGTGCTCTTCACCGCCAGCGAGATGTGCGTGCTGTTCTGCGCGGAGCTGGCCAAGCGGCTGGGCCTGCCCGGGATCGAGCCGCGCTCGGCGCGGCTGGCGCGCGACAAGGCCGAGATGCGGGCCGCCTTCCGCGACGCCGGGCTCAACACGCCGGCCTTCACCCTCGAGCCGCGCGCGGACGGCACGCTGCCGCCGCACATGCGCTTTCCGGTCGTCGCCAAGCCGATCGCGGGCTTCGGCAGCCAAGGCGTGGCGCGGGCGAACGACGAGGCCGAGCTGCGCGCCGCGCTGCAGGTGATCCGCGAGATCAACCAGGACTCGCTCGACAAGCTCAGCGACTCCAAGGTCGGCCACTTCTCGGGCATCCTGGTCGAGGAGTTCATCGAGGGCAAGGAATACGCCATCGACGCCTTCGCGCAGGACGGCAAGGTCTACATCATGAGCACCTGCCAGAAGCCCGACCTGCCCGGCCCCTACTTCGAGGAGTGGTCGTACATCTCGCCCGCGCTGCTCGACGACGCGACGATGACGCGCATGCTCGAGGAGGTCGCCGGCGGCGCGCTGGCGCTGGGCCTGGTCGACGGCGCGATCCACGCCGAGATCCGCATCCGCGCCGGCGTGCCGTACCTGATCGAGATCGGGGCCCGCATCGGCGGCACCGGGCTGGCGCAGTTCTTCACCGAGACCACGACCGGGGTGCACTTCGTCAAGCTGGTGATCGACAATCTGCGCGGCGGCGCGGACACCAGCGGGCTGCCGTTCGCGCCCCGCCAGCGCGGCGCGGCGGCGGCCTTCATCCCGCTGGTCGGCGGGGGCGGCACGGTGGCCGCGTTCGAGGGCCTGGACGCGGTGCGCCGCCATCCCGACGTGGTCCACGTGGCGGAGTTCCTCAAGCCGGGCGACTTCATCCCGGCTTGGCCGAAGTTCAATTTCTACCCGGCCTTCGTGTGCTCGCGCCACGGCTCGGTCGAAGAGGCGGTGGCGTTCCAGGAGTGGCTCAAGCAGACGATGGTCATTCGCTACGAGAGCGCGCCGCAGCCGGTCTGACGCGCGGCGCGGTGACGACCGCTCGCTCGGCGCGCATGGCGGCGCGCGCGGGCGGGTAAGCGCGGCGGTGAGCACCTTCACCGCACGGAGTGATTTTTCGTTGCAGACTCTCATCGCCGGCGACGCGGCCGGCTCCAAGCGCACCCTCGGCACGGTCGTCGTGACCGGCGGTTCGTCGGGCCTGGGCGCCGCGATCGCCGACGCCGTCGCCGCGCACGGCGGCACGCCGGTGACGTTCGACCTCGCGCCGCCGCGCCGCGCCCGCGAGTACGAGCACCACCTCGTCGACGTCGCCGACCGGGCCGCGGTCGAGCGCGCGATCCGCGCCGCGGCCGAGAAGAACGGCGGGGCGCTCGACGCGATCGTCGCCAACGCCGGGATGGACGCCTGCGGCGACTTCGACAAGGTCGCGGCCGACGCGTGGGAGCGCGTCATCCAGGTCAACCTGATCGGCACCGCCTCGCTGGTGCGGGCCGCGCTGCCGTACCTCGAAAAGGCCGCCAACCCGCGCATCGTCAACGTCGCCTCGACCCTGGGCTTGCGCGTGCTGGGCGCGGCGACCGCCTACAGCGCCTCGAAGTTCGGCGTGGTCGGGCTGACCCGCGGGCTCGCGCTCGACCTCGCCGGGCGGGTCGGCGTCACGCTGCTGGTCCCGGGCGGGATGAACACGCACTTCTTCGACGGGCGCGACGAGCAGTTCAAGCCGTCGGCCGATGCGTTCGAGAAGAACCAGCTCAACGACCCGCGCGAAGTGGCCGAGGCGGTGGTGTTCGCGCTGACCCGCCCCAAGGGGGTCGAGGTGCGCGAGCTGATCGTGACCCCGTCGCGCGAGACGAGCTGGCCATAGGTGGATTCCGGCCTTCGGCCGGAATCCTTCGCGTTTGGCGCTGCGGCGCCAAGCCGCCGTCGCGTTCGGCGCTGCGCGCCGAGCCGCCGCGCGTGGGCTACGTGAGGGTTGGGACGGTGTCGTAGCGTGAGGTCACGCGGCGACATCGGCCGGCTTCCTCGAACAGGAAGAACGAGTCGATCGGGCGCGAGTAGACGTGCAGCGAGATGGCCGGTCCGCCGCTCGCGCCGACGCGGTGCAGCGACAGGTGGCCGCTGCGCTGGTCGATGTCGCCCGCGCGCAGGGCGCTGGAGCCGACCCGGGCCAGCTCGCAGGGTCCCTCGCGCTCGCCGCCGCTGGTGAGCTGCCAGTTCTCGCACGCGATCGCGCCGCGCTGCAGCACGAAGGCGCAGTCGGACTCGGCGTGGTCGTGGATCGCCGAGCAGGCGTCGCGGTCCCAGCAGATGGCGATCAGCTCGAAGGCCGGCGTGCGCGCGACCAGGTTGCGCGTGTAGCGCCCCGGCACGAAGCGCAGGTAGGGCTGGAGGCTGCGCTCGTCCACCCTGACCGCGCGCAGGGTCGCGGCGACGCGGCTGGGCTCGAGCTCGCTGCCCAGCTCGCCGAGCGCGGCGACCAAGTCGGCCATCGAGTGCGTGGTCATAGGTGGTTCCTCCTCATGGCGAGTGTGCGGGCGGGTCGCACGCTGGTCCTGCCGACGAACGTCACGGGCGAGAGGAGCGCCGGACTCGGGGCCGGGAGTATCCGCCCGGGGAGGGAGACTCGATGGCCCTGGAAGTCGCACGAACGATTCGCGCGCCGCGCGGGAGCGCGCTGCGCGCGCGCAGCTGGCAGACCGAAGCAGCGCTGCGCATGCTGATGAACAACCTCGATCCCGAGGTGGCCGAGCGGCCGGCCGACCTGGTCGTCTACGGCGGCATCGGCAAGGCCGCGCGCGACTGGCCGTCATTCGACGCGATCGTGGCCGAGCTGGAGCGGCTGGGGGACGACGAGACCTTGGCCGTTCAGTCGGGCAAGCCGGTCGGCGTGTTCCGCTCGCACCCCGACGCGCCGCGCGTGCTGATCGCCAACTCCAACCTGGTGCCGCACTGGGCGACCTGGGAGCACTTCGGCGAGCTGGACCGCAAGGGCCTGATGATGTACGGCCAGATGACGGCCGGCTCGTGGATCTACATCGGCTCGCAGGGCATCGTGCAGGGCACCTACGAGACCTTCGCCGAGCTGGGCCGGCGCCACTACGGCGGCGACCTGAGCGGGCGCTGGATCCTCACCGCCGGCCTGGGCGGCATGGGCGGCGCGCAGCCGCTCGCCGCGACCATGGCCGGGGCCTCGATGCTCGCCGTCGAGTGCGACCCGAGCCGGGTCGAGAAGCGGCTGGCGACGCGCTACCTCGACCGGCTGGCCTCGTCGCTGGACGAAGCGCTGGCCCTGCTCGAGGAGGCGCGGCGCAGCCGGATCCCGCTCAGCGTGGCGGTGATCGGCAACGCGGCCGAGATCGTGCCCGAACTGGTGCGGCGCGGCGTGCGGCCCGACGCGGTGACCGACCAGACCTCGGCCCACGACCCGGTCAACGGCTACCTGCCCGCCGGCTGGACGCTGGCGGAATGGCGCGAGAAGCGCGTCTCCGACCCGGCCGGCACGGCGCGCGCGGCGAAGGCCTCGATGGCCGCGCACGTCGAGGCGATGGTGGCCTTCCACCGCCAGGGCGTGCCGACGTTCGACTACGGCAACAACATCCGCCAGATGGCGCTCGAGCACGGGCTGGCCGACGCGTTCGCCTTTCCGGGCTTCGTGCCGGCCTACATCCGGCCGCTGTTCGAGCGCGGGATCGGGCCCTTCCGCTGGGTCGCGCTCTCGGGCGATCCGGACGACATCCGCAAGACCGACGCCAAGGTGAAGGAGCTGCTCCCGCACGACGCGCACCTGCACCGCTGGCTCGACATGGCGCAGGAGCGGATCGCGTTCCAGGGCCTGCCGGCGCGCATCTGCTGGATCGGCTTGGGCGACCGCGACCGGGTCGGGCTGGCCTTCAACGAGATGGTCGCGCGCGGCGAGCTCGCGGCCCCGGTCGTGATCGGGCGCGACCACCTCGACTCCGGGAGCGTCGCCTCGCCCAACCGCGAGACCGAAGGGATGCGCGACGGCAGCGACGCGGTCAGCGACTGGCCTCTTCTGAATGCCATGATCGCCGTGGCGGGCGGCGCGACCTGGGTCTCGCTCCACCACGGCGGCGGGGTCGGCATCGGCTACTCGATGCACTCCGGAATCGTGATCGTAGCCGACGGGACCGATGCGGCGGCGAAGCGCCTTTCGCGCGTATTGAACTCGGACCCCGGCATGGGCA
>JASLGJ010000292.1 GCA_030150085.1 Candidatus Elarobacter sp.
ACCAAGCGATGCGACAACCTGGCCTGCCTGTGCGAGGTGCCGCTGACCGAAGCGGTCTGCAACGCCTACTGCGACTCGCCCGAAGGTCGCGATCCCGAGTCGATCGTCTGCGCGTGCGGACACCCGGTGTGCAAGCAGGACATGGACGAGCAGCTTCACGGCGGCATCGGCCGCGAGAGCCCGCCGTAGCGCGAACCGACGGCTCGATGCCGTGACGCGGCGGCGCACGGTGCGCTGTGTGCCCCGTTGGTAAAGAAAGCTCCGCTCGCTCGGCGGGCTCGCCTGCTTGGAGCCTTCTCGTACGGGACTGGCCTCGCGCGAGCGTGAACTGGGCCGGAAATCATGGCATCACCCGCTTCCCGGCTCGGCTGGAGTCCGATTGCGCTCGGTTGAGCCCAGCGACCCCGCGTTAACCTACGCGGCGGTCCTCGACGCGCTGCCCATCGTGGCTTTCATGGCGCGTCCCGACGGAAGCTTCTCGTACGTGTCGCGGGGCTGGAGCGAGTACACCGGCACCGGCACCCGGGCGGCGCTCGAGTTCGGTTACCACGCCCTGCTCGACCCGGCCGACCTGGAGCGGGTCGTGCGCGTCTGGGACGACGCGCGCCGGCGCGGAACGGCGTACCGCGACGAGTACCGCCTGCGCGTGCGCGACGGCTCGTACCGCTGGATGCTCAGCCAAGCGTCGCCCCTGCGCGACGACGCGGGGCGCATCACGGGCTGGTTCGGCACGCTGACCGACATCGAGGAGCGCCGCCGGGCCGAGCTCGCCGCGCACGGCCACGCCGAGTTCAACGAGCGCCTGATCGACAGCAGCGACGACTGCATCAAGATCCTCGACCTCGACGCGCGGCTGGTCTCGATGAGTCCCAACGGCCAGCGCAACCTGCGCATCCTGGACTTCGCGGCCGTCGCCGGCTCGTCGTGGATCGACTTCTGGAAGGACGCGGACCGCGCCGCGGCGAGCGCCGCGGTCGAGGAGGCCAAGCGCGGCGGAACGGGGCGCTTCACCGGCTATTTTCCGGTCGAGGGCGAGCCGCGCTGGTTCGACGTGGTCGTGACGCCGATCATGGACGCCGCGGGCCGGCCCGACCGCCTGCTGGCGGTGTCGCGCGACGTGACCGCACAGCGCCGCACCCAGGAGGCGCTGGCCGCGAGCGAGGCCACCTACCGCGCGTTCTCGGGCACGCTCCCGGGCGTGACCTGGGCCGCCGCGCCCAGCGGCGAGCTGACCCACGTCGGCGACCAGTGGACCGCCGTGCACGGCCAGCCGCCCGACGGCGCGCTGGGCGAGGCCTGGCTGGCGAGCGTCCACCCCGACGACCGCGAGCGCGTCCTGACGACCTGGGCCCGCGCGCTCGCCTCGGGCGAGATCTACGACACCGAGTTCCGCGTGCGCCTGGCCGACGGAACGTACCACTGGTTCCTGGTGCGCGCGCTGCCGGTGCGCGACGAGAGCGGCGCGATCGTGCGCTGGGCCGGCGTCAACATCGACATCGAGGAGCGCCGCCGCGCCGACGCGGCGCGCGAGATGTTCGTCTCCTTGGCCGAGAACAGCAGCGACTTCATCGCCATCGCCGACCGGGCCGGAAACGCGGTCTACGTCAACGAGGCCGGGCGCAAGCTGCTCGAGATCGGCTCGCTCGAAGATGCGCTCGCGACGCACCTGATGGACTACTTCCGGTCCGAGGACCACGCGACGGTGCGCAACGAGATCCTGCCCACGGTCGAAGCGGCGGGGCGCTGGGTGGGCGACTTCCGCTTTCGCAACTTCCGCACCGGCGAGCCCGTCCCGGTGGCGTACAACCTCTTCCGCCTGCTCGACAAGGACGGCGCGCCGCTGGGGATCGCGACGGTCAGCCGCGACCGGCGCGAGCGCGAGCGCATCGAGAGCGGGCTGCGGCTGCTCTCGCGCACCGGCGCCGCCGTGCTGGACTCGCTCGACTCCTCCGCGACGCTGCGCAGCATCGCGCGCGCCTTCGTGGACGAGTTCGCCTCGTACTGCATCATCGACGTGGTCGACCCGCAGGGCGCGTGGGACCGCACCGTGGTGCACCGCGAGCCCGAGCTGGCGGCGGTCATCGCGAGCGTTCCCCAGCCGGCCGGCGAGCACCCCATCGCGCGCGCGATCCGGCGCCGCGAAGCCGCGGTCGTCGCGGTCGACGCGAGCTGGGCCCCGGCCCAGCACGGCGGCGAGGAGCGCGGCGGCGCGGTCGACCGGCTCGGGGTGCGCTCGTTCATCACCGTCCCGGTCGTCACCCCGACGGGCGAGGTCGTCGGCGCGCTGACCTGCGCGCTGGACGCGACCGCCGCGCGCGAGCGCTACGCGGACGAGGACCTGCCCTTCGTCGAGGAGGTCGGCCGGCGGGCCGGCGCGGCGATCGCCAACGCGCGCCTCTACGAGCGCGAGCGGCGCATCGCGGTCGAGCTGCAGGCGGCCTCGCTGCCGGCCGCGCTGCCGCAGGACGAGCGCTTCGCGCTCGACGCGGAGTACCGCCCGGGCAGCGACGAGGCGACGATCGGCGGCGACTGGTACGACGCCTTCGCGCTGGAGGACGGGCGGGTCGCGATCACGGTCGGCGACGTGCTCGGCCACGGCCTGCACGCCGCGGTGACGATGACCAAGCTGCGCCAGGCCATGCAGTCGGCCGCGATGATGAACCCCGATCCCAACGTGATGCTCGACGTGGCCGACAAGACGCTGCGCCTGCTCGACCCCGACGGGTACGCGACGGCGCTGGCGGCGCTCTACGATCCCGCCGCGCAG
>JASLGJ010000367.1 GCA_030150085.1 Candidatus Elarobacter sp.
TGGAGTACTACACGATCCCGATCCTGCTCGTCATCCTGGCCGTCGCTCTGGTCGGGCTGATCTACTGGGGCGCCTCGGTCGAAGAGAAGCGCAACGCTCGCGTCAAGGCGCGCTGACCACCCGGCGGCAAGGTCTCGCAAACGAAAACGGCCCGCGGTATCCGCGGGCCGTTTCGTTTGCAGGCGGGCTCGGCGCTTACGGGACGTGCGCGGGGGCGAGGTCGTGGGCCTGGAGGACGAGGCCCGGCGAGGTGACGTGCTTGTTCATGCCCAGCAGCGAGGGGTCGATGCCCAGCCCCAGCCCGACGAGCTGCGGGAGGTGGAAGATCGGCAGGTCGGTGCGGCCCCAGCGCGCGACCGAGTCGGCCTGGTAGCCGTCGAGCGCGAGGTGGCACAACGGGCAGGGCGTGAGGACCGCCTCGGCGCCCTGGTCCTTGGCCATGCGCATGTTCTGGCCGACCATGTTGGCCGCGATCCCGTCCTTCTCGAGCTGGACGTGGAAGCCGCAGCAGCGGGTGCGCCCGGCGTAGTCGACCGCCTCGCCGCCCAGCGCGACGATCAGGTCCTCGAGCGAGTGCGGGTTGCGGGCCGACTCCCAGCCGTTGACGGCCTCGGGGCGGATGATGTGGCAGCCGTAGAAGGCCGCGACCTTGAGACCGTTGAGCGGCTTGACGACCATCTTCTTGAGCTCGTCGAGGCCGATGTCGTCGATCAAGAGCCAGAGCAGGTGGCGGACCATCACGGTGCCGTCGTACTTGGCCCCGAACTTGCCCAGGATCGCGTTGGCCTGGCCCATGTGGCCTTCGTCCTCGAGCAGCTCCTTGTTGGCCGCGCGCATGTGGCCGGTGCAGGTGGAGCAGATCGTGATCACGTCGTCCAGGCCGAGCGCCTCGGCCTGGGCGTAGGTGCGCGCGTTGAGCACGCGCGCCACGTCGCGGTTGGTGTCGTTGAGCACCGAGGCGCCGCAGCACGAGGCCGCGGTCAGCTCGACCAACTCGATGCCCAGGCGGTCGGCCAGGAGCATGGTCGAGTTGAACAGCTCCTTGCACGACTCTTTGGCCACGCAGCCGGGGAAGAACCCGTACTTGCGCATCTGCGCGGACTTCGACTTGCCGCGAATCTGCGGCGCGTCCATCGTCATTGCCATTATGCTACCGGAGCCTCCAGGGTGTCGAAAATCGTCCGGATCTCGTCGACCTTCGGAACGGGTTTGAGGAAGAGCGGCGGGATCTTGCCGGCCATCGCCAGGCGCAGCCCGAACGGCGCGACCTTGAGCAGGCCTCGGATGTTGAAGCGCCCGACGGTGCCTTGGATGACCTCGGTCTCGTGCAGCATCCCGGTGGCCTTGACCGTCTTGGCGACGACCAGCGCGTGGCGCGGGCCGGCCGCGTCGGTCAGGCCCTCCTCGATCGTGGCGCGCTTGACCGCGATGATGTCGTCGTGCGGGTCGACGTGCTTGGGGCAGTACGAGCACGCGTAGCAGTGCGCGCACAGCCACAGGTAGTCGTCGCTGATCTGCGCCGCGCGCTCCTTGCGCTTGCTGTCGCGCACGTCCTCGATGAAGCGGTAGGCGTACGCGATCGCGGCCGGGCCGGCGAACGAGGGGTCGACCGAGACCACCGGGCAGAGCGCGTAGCAGGTCGCGCACATGACGCAGTTCGCGACCGCGACCAGCTTGTGCATGTCCTCGGGCGAGACGCGGCGCTCGGTCTGGTGCTCCTCGTCCTTGTCCTTGGGCTGCAGGTACGGCTTGAGGCGGGTGTACTTGTCCCAGAACGGGTCCATGTGGACCACGAGGTCCTTCATGGGCTGGAAGTTGGGCATCGGGTCGACCGAGACGGTGCGGTCCGACTTGAGCACCGCCGAGACCGGGGTCTTGCAGGCCAGGCCGGTCGTGCCGTTGATGTTCATCGAGCACGAGCCGCAGATCGCCGAGCGGCACGAGCGGCGGAACGTGATCGAGCCGTCGATCTCGGCCTTGGCGTGCTCGAGCGCGTCGAGGACCGTGACGTTCTCGCCCAGGTCGGTGATCTCGACCCGGTCGCGGTGCGGAACCTCGTCCGTCGCCTGGTCAAAGCGGAAGATGTCTAGCGTGTAGGCCATATCAGTACGTGCGCACCATGGGCTGCCACTTGGTGATGACGACCTTGCGATCGTAGTCCGCTTCCGGGTCGGCCGTCGCGCCGCGGTAGCTCATGCGGGTGTGCTTCATCCAGTTCTCGTCGTCGCGGTCGGGGAAGTCGGTGCGCGCCTGCGCGCCGCGCGACTCCTTGCGGTTGAGCGCGCCGAGCATGATCGGCTGCCCGATGTCGACCAGGAACTCGGTCTCCAGCAGGCCGACCAGGTCGGTGTTGAAGGTCTTGGACTTGTCCTGGACCGTCATGGTGGTGGCGGCCTCGCGCACCTGGCGCAGCGCGTCCATGCCCTTGGAGAGCTCGTCCTCGTTGCGGAAGATGAAGGCGTGGTCGCTCATCGCCTCGTTGAGCGCCTTGCGGACGTGGCTGTGGCGCTCGCCCCCGCTGCGGGCCAGGATGCCGTCGATCCGCTCGCGCTCGCGCTGCAGGGTCGCGGTCGAGGGCTTCACCTCCACGCCCTTGATGTACTCGGCGGCGTGCTGCGCGGAGCGGGCCCCGAACACGATCGTCTCGAGCAGCGAGTTGCCGCCCAGGCGGTTGGCGCCGTGGACCGAGACGCAGGCGCACTCGCCGGCCGCGTACACGCCCGGGATGCGGGTCGCGCCGAACTTGTCGGTCTCGATCCCGCCCATCGCGTAGTGCATGCCGGGCAGAATCGGGATCGGCGTGTCGATCGCGTCCTTGCCGGTCGCGTCCAGCGCGAGCTCACGGATCTGCGGGAGCCGTTCGAGGATCTTCTCGCGGCCGAGGTGCCGCAGATCGAGCATCACGCAGCCGTCGACGCCGCGGCCTTCGAGAATCTCGGTCCACTCCGCGCGGCTCACGACGTCGCGCGAGGCGAGCTCGCCTTTGTTGGGCGCGTACTTGAACATGAACCGCTCGCCGTCTTTGTTCAACAGGTACGCGCCCTCGCCGCGCGCCGCTTCGG
>JASLGJ010000393.1 GCA_030150085.1 Candidatus Elarobacter sp.
GCTCGTGCGGCTGGTCCACCGCGCGACCGCGCAGCCGCTCCCCGCGGTGCGCATCGTCGACATGGGCGCGGAGTTCGCGGCCGGCAACCGGCGCGTGTTCTCCACCGCGCTGGCCGAGGCGATCGGCGCGCGCCTGGAACGCAGCGAGAAGACCGTGCTGTTCATCAACCGCCGCGGCAGCGCGCGCTTCGTGCTCTGCCGCAGCTGCGGCAGCGTGCCGGAGTGCCCGCGCTGCTCGGTCTCGCTCACCGTCCACCGCGGCGAAGGGCTCTTGCGCTGCCACTGGTGCGACTACCAGAACGCGATCCCCGAGCTGTGCCTGACCTGCGGCGCGGGCCCGGTCAAGGAGTTCGGTGCCGGCACCGAGCGCGTCGCCGAGGAGACGCAGCGCCTCTTCCCCGACGCGGTCGTGATCCGCATGGACTCCGACACGACGACGCGGGTGGGCGACCACGCCCGACTGCTGGAGCGCTTCGCCGAGGAAGGCGACATCCTGGTCGGCACGCAGATGGTGGCCAAGGGCTTGGACTTCCCGCAGGTCACGCTGGTCGGCGCGGTCGCCGCCGACCTCGACCTGCACGTCCCCGACTACCGCGCCGCGGAGCGCACCTTCGGGCTGCTGACGCAAGTCTGCGGCCGCAGCGGCCGGGCCCGGGCCGGCGAGGCGATCGTGCAGACCTACTCGCCCGAGCACCCTGCGATCGGCTTCGCCTCCAAGCACGACTACGACGGCTTCGCCGCGGTCGAGCTGGCCGAGCGCCGGGCGCTGCACTGGCCGCCCTACCGCCGCATGGCGACCCTGGGCGCGATCGGCCGCTCGCGCCGCGCCGTCGAAGCCGCGATCGCCCGCTGGGCCGACGCCCTGCGCGGCGACGAGCGCTTCGAGGTCCTCGGCCCCGCCCCGTACCCAGTCGCCCGCGTCAACGAGGAATGGCGCTACCGCGCCGCCGTCCGCACCCGCGACATGCCGGCCCTGCGCACCGCGCTACGCGAGCGCATCCTCCCCCTCGCCGCCGCGAACGAAGGCGTGCGCCTGGCGATTACGATCGACGCATAGTCCTAGGACCTTCGGGGTAGTATGGCGGCGGGCGAACTCAACTCAGGAAGGGATCAACTTGCAAGCGTACCGTTGGCTGGCGATCGCCGCCGCAGCCGCTTTGACGGCATGCTCGGGGACGAACGGAGCGTCCACGCTCGTACCGCAAACCACCTCGGGCGCCGCGCGCGGCATCGCCGGCACGGCTCCGGGCGAAACCGGCGTCTGGGGCCAAGTCGTTCACGCCGTTCCGTCCGTCCTCGCGCTGACCACCTGCGGAGGTGCGGGCTCGTTCGATGCGATCGAGAACTTCCACGGCGACGTCACCGCGGTGCCCGAAGACCCGCAGTTGGTGAGCGTCGATCCGCCCGCCCAGGTGAACGAGGTCTATCCGACCCTGGGCGGCCTCAAGCACGCGGTGTTCACCGTCCACGCGCTCGGACCGGCCGGCTCGACCCGCATCGTGGTGACCGACAAGAAGGGCAACGTCGGCTACGTCAGCGTGACGGTCGTCTCGTGCATCGTCACTCCGCCGCCGCCGGTCTGCTCGTCATCGTCGGCTCGCCGGGTCGATGGAAAGCGCCGGGTCAACAGCGGCACCGTGGGGATCTGCTGAACGCGGGCTCGCGTCCAGCGCAAAAAGACGAGGCCGCCAGGAGGGCGGCCTCGTCGTATTTTCGGGGCGACGGCCCGGCCGTCAGGCCTTGGCGGCCTGCTTGGCGACGGCCTTAGCCAGGCGGGCCTTCTTGCGGGCGGCCTTGTTGGGGTGGATGATCCCCTTGCGCGCGGCCTTGTCGAACTGCGCCTCGACCGAGGACACGAACTCGGCGGCGGCACCGGCCGACTTCGCCTTCTTGAAGACGGTCTTCAGGCGGGTCTTGGTGGCCAGGTTCCGCAGCGTGCGCTTCTCGCTCTGGCGCGTCCACTTGACGGCGGCTTTGATATTGGGCACGAGGAGTAGACTACCATAAAGGGGGCACGCGGGTCTAGGTCTGGGGCGGGTTGAGCACGATCTCGCGGTAGGAGGCGTAGCGGCTGGGCGCGATCCGGCCCTCCTCGACCGCCCGCCGGACCCCGCAGTCCGGCTCGCTCAGGTGGCGGCAGTCCTTGAACCGGCAGCGGGTGGCGGGCTCGCGCATCTCGACGAACAGCTCGGCCACCTCGGCGGCCGGCATGGGGTCGAGCACGAACTCCCCGATCCCCGGGCTGTCGACCAGGAAGCCCTCGCCCAGCCGGAAGAGCCGGGCCGAGGTGGTGGTCTGGCGCCCCCGCCCGAAGCGCGAGAGGTCGCCCACCACCCCGATCCCGCCTAGGGCGCGGAAGATGCTCGACTTGCCGACCCCCGAGTTGCCGACCAGCAGGGCGTGCCGGTCGGCCAGGGTCGCGCGCAGCGCGTCGATTCCCCGCCCTTCCTTGGGCTGCAGGAGCAGGGCCGGGACCCCGACCGCGCGGTACAGCGCGGCGGTCCGCTCGGCCGCCTCCTCGCCGGCCAGGTCGGCCTTGGTCAGCAGCAGCAGGGCCGCGACCTCGTGCTGGACCGCGAAGGCCACCAGCTGGTCGATCATGGTCAGGTGCAGGGGCGGGTCAACCAGGGCCGCGACGATCGCGATGGTGTCGATGTTGGCCGCCATCGTCTTGGTCCGCCCGCCGCCCGTCCGCCGGACCAGGGCGAACCCGCGCGGGTGGACGCGCTCGATCACCACCCGGTCCTCCGCGATCCGCTTGGCCTCGACGAGATCGCCCGGGACCACCATCGCGGCGTGCCGCTCGCCCTTGCGCATCGAGGCCAGGGTCGGCTCGCGCTCGTCCTCGGCCACGATCCAGGCCGCGTTGCGGCCGACCGCGATGACCCGGGCCCGGCGGAGTCCGTCCTCGCTCACGCGAACGTCGAAACGGTGATCGTCTCGCGCACCGTGACCCTCGCCGACCCGCTCGCTCGCGCGAACGTGGCCGAGGCGCTGCGCGGGCCGGGCGGCCCGCTGGGCGTGCTCGAGGTGGTGGAGGACGGCCCCGTCCTGGCGGTGCGCTTCGACGACGCGATCAGCGCGCCCGAGCTGATCGACGACCTGATCGCGATCGAGTCGGTCTTCGTGCCGGCCCGCAGCAGCGCGGAGCTGGCGGCCGAGGAGGCCGCCGCGATGGCCGCGGTCGGCCTGGCCGATCCCGAGCTGGACGGCACCCGCATCATCGAGACGTATCTGGTGAAGGACGGCGCGCGCAGGTGAACTGGCCGCAGCTCGTCCTGCACTTCGGCGTCACGGACGCGATCGACATCCTGGCCACCTCCGTGCTGATCTACTACCTGCTGCTGCTGATCCGCGGCACCCGGGCGGTGCAGATCATGCTCGGCCTGTTCGTGCTGGTCGTGATCCTGGCGGTCTCCAACTTGCTGCACCTGCTCGTCCTCGCCACGGTCATGCAGTATCTCCTGCTGGGAACGGCGGTCACGCTCCCGATCGTGTTCCAGCCCGAGCTGCGGCGCGGGCTCGAGCAGCTCGGCCGGGGGCGGGTGTTCGTGCGCGACCGGCGGGCCGAGGACGACGTGGCGGCCGAGCAGATCCGGATCGTCACCGGGGCCGCCTTCGCGCTGGCCCGCCAGCGCATCGGCGCGCTGGTCGTGATCGAGCAGCAGACGGGCTTGCGCGAGTACGTCGAGAGCGGCACCGCGCTCGACGCCCGCCTCTCGCTCGACCTGCTGCTGGCGATCTTCACGAAGTCGTCGCCGCTGCACGACGGCGCGGTGATCGTGCGCGACCTGCTGGTCGAGGGCGCGGCCTGCTTTCTGCCCCTGAGCGACAACGTGATCGCGGTCGAGCGCCACCTGGGCACCCGCCACCGCGCCGCGGTCGGGCTCTCCGAGCAGACCGACGCGGTGGTGGTGGTCGTGAGCGAGGAGAGCGGCCTGGTCTCGGTCGCGCGCGCGGGCCGGCTCTCGGTCCCGATCGACGACGAAGAGCGGCTGCGCCGCGTGCTGGCGGCCTGCATCCGCCCGACCCGCCGCCGCGCCCAGGCCGAGGGCAACCCGCTCGCCAACCTGCTGCGAGCCAGTCGTGCTCAACCTCCTGCGGAACAACTTCGGACTTAAGCTCCTCGCGGTCGCCTTGGCGGTCGTCGCCTGGGGCTATTTCCACGTCGCCGCCGCGCCCGGCACCACCGCCCGCTTCGACCAGACCCTGGCCGTGCCGATCGTCGTGACCGGGCTCAAGACGGGCTACCAGGCGCGCTTCGAGGACAAGATCGCGACGGTGGTGGTCGAGGTGCCGCGCAACGGCGCGGTGCTCAAGCCCGACCAGGTCCAGGCCGTGCTCGACGTGACCGACCTGAGCGACCCCGGCTTCCACAACGTGCCGGTCAAGATCGTCTCGCCCGACATCGCGATCAAGTCGCTCTCGCCGGCCTCGGTCACGCTCTCGCTCGACCGGCTGGAGGAGCGCAGCGTGCCGGTCGGCGTCGACTACGCCGGCGACCGGCGCGGGATCGTGGTCGAGTCGGCCGCGGTCGACCCGCCCGCGACGACGATCCGCGGCGTCGGGACCGACCTGGCCCGGGTTACCGGCGTTCGGGTCGGCATTCCGATCCCCGCCAAGCCGCAGCAGTTCGACGCGATGATCCGCCCCACGCCCACCGACGCGCGCGGCAACGAAGTCCCCGGCGTGCAGATCTCGCCCAACCTGGTCCGCGTCCGCGTCCACTTCATCGCCACCACCTCGAAAGCGAAGTAGCAGCAACCACATGGCCAGACTGTTCGGCACCGACGGCGTGCGCGGCGTCGCGAACCTCGACCTCACGCCGGAGCTGGCATACCAGATCGGGCGCGCCGGCGCGGCGGTGATCGCGCACGAGCAGCCGCTCGAGAAGCCGGTCGTGGTCGGGCGCGACACCCGGCTGTCGGGCCCGATGCTCGAGGGCGCGATCGTCGCCGGCATCGCCTCGACCGGGCGCAACGCGGTGCTGCTGGGCATCGTGCCGACGCCCGCGGTGGCCTCGATCGCGGTCAGCCTGGGCGCGGCCGCCGGGGTGATGATCTCGGCCTCGCACAACCCGATCGAGGACAACGGCATCAAGTGGTTCGGCGCCGACGGCTTCAAGCTCTCGGACGCCGTCGAGGACGAGATCGAGTCGCTCATGGGCGCCGACTCGCTCCCGCGCCCGACGGGCCTGGGCATCGGCCTGGTGAGCCAGATCCGCGGCCTGGTCGACAACTACTTCGCCAAGCTGGTCGAAACGGGCGGCGACCTGAGCGGGATGACGATCGTGGTCGACGCCGCCTTCGGCGCGGCCTACCAAGTGGGGCCGAAGATCTTCGAGCGGCTGGGGGCGCGCGTGATCGCGCTGCACGCCGAGGACGACGGCAGCCGGATCAACGTCGCGTGCGGCGCGACCCACATGCAGCCCCTGATCGAGCGCGTGCGGGCGGAGAACGCGCGCAGCACCGGCCCGGTGGTGGGCGTCGCGTTCGACGGTGACGCCGACCGCGCGCTGTTCGTCGACGAGACCGGCGCGGCGCTCTCGGGCGACCACGTCATGCTCGCGCTGGCGCGCGACCTGCACCGCCGCGGCGAGCTGCCCGGCGACACCGTGGTCGGCACGGTGATGTCCAACATGGGCTTCGAGAAGGCGCTCGAGCGCGAGGGCATCCGGCTGCTGCGGGCGGCGGTCGGCGACCGCTACGTGCTCGAGGCGATGCGGGGCGGCGGCTACCGCTTCGGGGGCGAGCAGTCGGGCCACCTGATCGACCTGGCCCGCGGCACCACCGGCGACGGCCCGATGAGCGCGGTCGCGCTGTTCTCGCTGGTCGCCGCGAGCGGCACCCCGCTGCACCAGCTCGCGGCCGGGCTGGACGTCTACCCCCAGGTGCTGGTCAACGTGCGGGTGGCCGACAAGCGGGTCGCCGAGCACCCCGCGGTGCGGGCCGCGGTCGCGGCGGCCGAGCGGGCCCTGCACGGCGAGGGCCGGATCAACGTCCGCCCCTCGGGCACCGAGCCGCTGGTGCGGGTGATGGTCGAGGCCGGCGACGCCGAGCGCACCCGGGCCATCGCCGAGCAGGTCGCCCAGGCCATCCGCGGCGTCTCGGCCTGAGTGGGTTCAGCGTTCCGCTGAACCCGTCGCGTTCGGCCTTCGGCCGAGCCGCCCGCCGACCGAATCTTCACCCTCGCCCTCTAAGGCGATCTTTACGAAAGGCCGATGGAGAGGGGAGGAGATGGCCGGTTGAATCGTCTATCCCCTGGATCGTGGCCCCGAGTTCTCGGGGTACCGAGCTCGGTGAAGCGTAATCGCTTCGCCCGGTTCGCACGTTACCTTACTCTCTGCTGACCAATCACGGAGTCCGTCGCGCAAGCGGCGGAGCGGGGGACGACCCAGGATTGGGGTGAACGCGCCGGTCGGCGCGCGGGCGATTCTTCCGCCCGAACCCGTCAACTAACCCCGTACGTGTTGAAGAAGGAGCAGTTTTGCACCGTTTCCTCACCACTGGGCTCGCGCTTTGCGTTCTGACGGCCGGTCTGCCGCTCGTGGCAAGTGCGTCCGAGACCGTCGAGCTCTCCGCTCCGGCCGCCAGCGCGACCGTCGTAGCCGGGAGCGACGTCGCGGCACCGACCGACGGCGCCGACCTCGCGATGTGGAACGCCTCGCCCGCCAAGGCTGAAGGCTCCACCACCTCGGCCCCGGCCGCCGTGCCGCCGGCCCGCCTGGCCAAGATGCTCCACGTGCAGCGCTTCGCGACCGGCATCGCCGCCCGCGGCGCCGCGATGGCCTCGAACCTGACCCACAACGCGCTCAAGTTCCTGGGCGTCCCCTATGCCTTCGGCGGCACCTCGGCCTACGGGTTCGACTGCTCGGGCTACGTCCAGCACGTCTTCGCCATGATGGGCATGCACCTGCCGCGCACCGCCGACGCCCAGTACGACGTCGCCCGCCGCATCGTCGGCGCGCCCCAGGCGGGCGACCTGGTGTTCTTCCACACCTACGCCGCGGGCGTCTCGCACGTCGGCATCTCGCTGGGCAACGGCCGCTTCGTGCACGCCTCGTCCAGCCACGGCGTGACCGTCTCGAGCCTGAGCGACTCCTACTGGGGCCCGCGCTACCTGGGAGCCAAGCGCGTCGTCAACTAGGACCGGCGCGGCTGCGCCGCGTCTCCGCTAGCCGACCGTGACCTCGGGACCCGACGATGGCGAGTCTCCGGCGCTGCGCGCCGCGAACGCCTACCTGGTGTGGCCGCTGGCGGCGCTGGACCTGTTCCGCGAGCCCTCCGACGCGACCGCCTGGTCGCGTCTGCACGCCCGCCAGGCCTTCGTCTACGGGATCGCGACCACGCTGGCGTACTTCGTGCTGCTCGCCCTGCCGCTGCTCGCGGTGATCGCGATCCCGAACGTCTCGACCGGGGCGGTGCTGGCGCTCTACGCGCTCGGCGTCCTGGCCGACCTGGCGGGCGCGGTCACCTGGCTGCTGCTCTCGCTGCGCTACCGGGCCCGGGCGGCGCGGGGCGACCTGTTCGCGATTCCCCTGGTCACGCCGGTGGCGGACCGGCTGTTCCGGCTGGAGCGCTGAGGGCCCGCGCCTAAGGGGATGCGGGGCGGCGCGCCGAAGGGCGGTCGCCGCACGTTGGGGCGTAGCCAAGTGGTAAGGCAGGGGACTTTGACTCCCCCATGCGTTGGTTCGAATCCATCCGCCCCAGAAGTGTCACAGGAAGCGGCGCGACCATCCGCAAGATGCCGCTGATGCCGCCGCCTCCACGCCCGCTCGCGCCGGCGCTCGCGCACGTGCTGGACGCGTTCGCGCGCGGGACGCTGGCCGAGGCCGTCGCCTCGTTCGCCCCCGATGCTCGCTACCAGGAGGCGCGCAAGCCGGCGCTCGTGGGACGGGACGCGCTCGCCGCCCACTTCGCGCGCTTCGCCGCGGCCGGGCCGGACTGGCGCTTCGTGGTGGACGACGTGATCGCTCAACCCGGCAAAGCATGTGTGATATACCGCTTCGGAGTGTCCGAAGGCCAAGGCGAGCCGGTGCGCGAACGCGCCGGGTGCGCGACCGTCCGCCTAGACGGCAGCGGACTGATCGCCGAGTGGCGGGAGTACGAGACCTGATGAACGTCAACGGAAGCACGCAGCACCACACGCACGAAGACCTCTCGATTCACATTCACGTGGTGGAAGGCTTGCACGTGTTCGAGCTGACCGGATCGCTCGACATCGCGACGTCGCCGGCGGTGCGCGCCGCGCTGACGAACGCCTCGGAGCAGGGCGACCACCGCCTGATCGTCGACCTCACCAAGGTCGACTTCCTCGACTCGACCGGGCTGGGCGCGCTGATCGGCGGCCAGCGCCGAGCCAAGGAGTTCGACGGCGAGATCCGCCTCGTCGCCAAGGAGGGCCAGATCCTCCGCCTGCTCCGCATCACCGGCCTGCTCAAGGTCTTCGCGGTCTACCCGACCCTTGAGGACGCCCTCAAGGACGGGGCTCGGGTCGGCGATCTGTAGCGGCTTCGCCCCGAGCCGCCGCGAGCGACCGATCCAGTAGCTCGATTACGTGTGCGACCGCGACGGTCTCACGACCGGCGCGGTCGAGGCCGTTGCGCATCTGGAGCGCGCAGCCGGGGTTGGCCGTCGCGACGACTTCCGGAGCGACCGCGGCGATGCGCTCGACCTTGCGGGCCTGCAGGCGCTGTGCCATTGCGGGTTGCTGCAGGTTGTAGATGCCCGCGCTGCCGCAGCACAGCGACGACTCCTCCATCTCGCGCAGCTCGAGCCCGGGGATCGCTTGCAGCAGGCGCCGCGGCGCGGCGGTGATGCGCTGCGCGTGCGCGAGGTGGCAGGCGTCCTGGTAGGTCACCACCGCGTCCAGCCGGCCGAGCGCGCCCGCCGGCAAGCCCAGCTCGTC
>JASLGJ010000402.1 GCA_030150085.1 Candidatus Elarobacter sp.
TACGAGCTGGCCGGGTTCGCCTTCGACCGCCGCCGCACCGAGGCGTGGAACGTCGCCCCGGGAACCGACGTGCGGGCCGGCCTGGAGCGCGCCGCGGAGATCGCCCAGGCCCCGGCGTGAGCACGCCTTCGGAACAGTTCCAGGAGGCGCACGAGCGGCACCAGGCGGCCGGCGAGCGCGGCCCGCGCTGGGTCCCGCTGGCCGCGGCGGTGCTGGCCGTGCTCGCCGCGCTGAGCGGCTTCGTCTCCAACCTGCGCGCGACCGCGGCGCTGGTGGACAAGAACGACGCGATCATCGCGACCACCAACGCCTCGGACACCTACGCCCAGTACCAAGCCGGGCGGATCAAGTACTACGTCTACCAGGCCGCCGTCGACGCCGGCACCGCGCGCGACCCGGCCAAGCTGAGCGCGACCGCGGCGGGCGAGAAACGCAAGGGCCCGCCGCTGCTCGCCAAGGCCGAGGAGCACGTGCGCGAGGCCGAGCGCCTGAACCGCGAGTCGGAGCGGCTGCTGCGCTCGCACGAGATCATCGAGATCGCGACGACGCTGTTCGAGGTCTCGATCGTGCTGGTCTCGATCACCGCGCTGGTCGGCTCGCGCCTGCTCCCGGTCGTCGCCGGCATCGCCTCCGCGCTGGCGCTGGTGATCTTCGCCGCGGGCGTGCTGCGCTGAGGCGATAGGACGCGGCGGCGATTCCGCAGCGCGGAATCGCGAGGGAGGAGGCGCGACACGTCGCGCCTCCGTGACGGGCACGCGGGGTACCGTTGGGATTGCCTTACGGCGAGGATTTGCGGGGGGTGAAGACGCTGTCGTCGACGTCGACGTTGAGGGCGTAGTTGCTGATGCGCGCGTTGACGTAGGCGTGCACGGCGGGCAGACGGATGTCGGCGTCCTGGGCGACGATCAGGTCGTGGCCGTCGACCCGCCCGAAGCGCTGGCGCATCTCGACCCGGCCGTCGCCGTAGCGCCAGACGATGCGCTGCGGCAGCGCGACCGCCTCGTCGACGTAGACGTCGACCTCGCGCAGGCGCCCGTCGGCCGCGCGCGGCGTCAGCACGAGGTAGCTGACCTCGCGCCCCTCGACCCGCTCGCGCGCGCTCGTGATGGCGAACTTGCGAGCCCACTCGCCGGGCGTGCCCAGGCCGACGTAGAGGTTGCGGAAGCCGCGCGCGACCGGCGGCAGATCGCTGAACACCAGCTCCATGCGGGCCGGCCGCTTGAAGTACGCGCAGCCGTGCAGCGTCTTGCGCAGATACGGGAAGGTGTGCAGACCGACGTCGAACGCGACGTCCGCGCGGTACGTTCGCAGATCGGGGTCGGCCGCGGCGAGCTTGGCCAGCAGCGCGTCGGCCGGGTCCTCGGCGCGCCCCGGCGCGGCCGCACCGAACAGCACGACCAACGCGGAAACGACGACCACCATGAGGCGCAGCACGCGTGCATTCTAACCCCTTCCCGCGGCCGTTCGTCACGGCGCGCCGGTTCGGATCGCTTTACACGCCGCGCGCGGCGCTCGCGCGCTCGCTTGCATGGGGGCCGGCATTCCTCGCGCCGCTTGCGCTCGTGCTCGCCCCGGGCGCGGCCGCGCGCGCGGCGGTGCTGCCCGCCGCGCTCGCGCCGCCGGCCCCGTTCCCGCTCGTCACCGCGGCGAGCGTGGAGCGCGAGCCGGTCGCGCCGGGCGTGTCGCGCGCGACGTACCGGCTGCTCACCTCGGCCGGGCCGCTGGTGGTGTCGCTGGTGCTGGCCGACCCCGCGCACGGCCAGGTGCGGCTGGGCACCGTGCTGGCGCGCGACCGGATCGTCTCCGACGACGAGACCGTGTCGTCGATGGCGCGCCGGACCGGGGCGGTGGCGGGCATCAACGGCGACTACTTCGACATCGACGCCAGCGGCGCGCCGGTCGGGGTGCTGGTGCGCGACGGCGCGCTGGCCCGCTCCCCCAGCGCCCGCCCCGCCCTGACCGTGACCCGCGGGCGCGCGGTGCGCTTCGAGACCTACCGCTTCGCCGGCACGGCGAGCAGCGGGGTGGTCAGCGTGCCGATCGGCGGGCTCAACGTCTGGCCGCCCGAGAACGGCGCGAGCCTGCTCACCCCGGCCTACGGCGGCACCCCGCCCCCGACCCCCGGGGTGGTGGTGGAGCGGCTCGAGCCGCTGGCCGGCGGCGGCGGGCCGCTCGCGGGCGCGGCCCGGGGCGCGGGCCTGGGGCCGAGCGCGGAACCGGTCCGCTACCGGGTCGCCGCGGTCACCAGCGGGCCGCCCTTCGCGGCCGAGAGCGCGTTGCGGATCGCCTACGGGCCGGCCGCGCAAGGCTACGGCCCGCTGCCCGACGTGGGCGACGTGGTGACCGTCACGGCCGACACCGACCCCAGCCTGGCCGACGTCGCGGCGGCGGTCGGCGGCGGGCCGCTCCTGCTCCGGAACGGGGTCCCGGTGGACGACCCGGCCTCGCCCAACTACGCCGACCGCGAGCGGCGCATCCCGGCCGCCGCCGCGGCGCGCTTTCCCGACGGCACGCTGGCCCTGGTGGTGGTCGACGGGCGCCATCCGGCGACCTCGGTCGGGGTCAACCGGGCCGAGCTCATCGCCCTGCTGCGCGGGCTGGGCGCGAGCGACGCGCTGCTGTTCGACAGCGGCGGCTCGGCGACGCTGGTCGCGCGCAAGCTGGGCGACGCCGAGGCCAGCGTGGTCAACGACCCCTCGGACGGGGTCGATCGGCGGGTGGCGGACGGGCTGTTCGTCTACAGCGACGCGCCGCTGGGGCCGCCCGCGCGCCTGGTGCTGCGC
>JASLGJ010000454.1 GCA_030150085.1 Candidatus Elarobacter sp.
CGTCGGCCCCGCGCCCCACGATCACCGGCCGCAGCAGGTCGTCCGACTTGAGCCACAGGCGCCGCCCGGCGTAGCCCGCGCCCCCCGCGATCAGCACCGCCGCCAGCGCGAGACCGACGGCGGCTCGGCCGAAGGCCGAACGCGAAGGATTCGCCTTCGGCGAATCCACTAGCGATGGAGCGGGGCCGCGGACGAGGTCGGGCCGACCTTCGGGGCGGCCGCGGCGGCTTGGCCGAAGTCCTTGCCGACGATCACCGTCACCACCGGGCGCGGGCCCGGGGTGGTGTCGGTCGCCGGGATCACCGCCGCGCCGTCGAGGCCCAGGTCGCGCCGCACCCGCTCGCCCACGAAGGGCACCTTGGCCGCGGGCCGGATCTGGGTCGCGTCGTAGCTGAAGGCGTCGGCGTTGCCGATCGAGTCGATCACGTAGCCGGCCTTCTGCAGCTTGGCCGCCGCACTGCCGGCCAGGCCGGGCTCGCCGCTTCCGTTCTCCACCACCAGGTGGACCGTGGCGGGCTTGATCGCGGCCAGGGCGCTGGCCGGCGGGGGCGTGACGTTGCCGTACGCGCCGAGCAGGTCGCCGACCAGCTTGGCCTTGACGCGCTCGTCGGGGATCACGACCTCGCCCCCGTCGGCGGCAGTCTTGGTGTCGACGTAGGGGATCGTGTCGGCGTGGCTGAGGTCGGCGATGTTCGCGTCCTTGAAGGCCCAGCCCAGCGACTTGAGCTCGTCGACGCTGAGGTTGGTCTCGACGTCGCGCTTGAACACGCCGATGAGCGCGCCGATGTGCGCCAGGTCGTTGAACTTGTCGTTCTTGAGCTTTTGCACGACCAGGTGGATGACTTGCTGCTGGCGCTTGCTGCGGCAGGGGTCGCTGCACGCGTCGTGGCGGAAGCGCGCGTAGCCCTGCGCGTCCTCGCCGTTCATGTGCACCAGGCCCGGCTTGAAGTGGATGTGCAGGTGGCCCCAGCTGTCGTCGTAGTCCATCTTCTCGGTGACCGGGACGTCGATGCCGCCGATCGCGTTGACGAAGTCCTTGACCGCGTTGATCTTGACCACGACGTAGCGGTCGAAATGGCGCCCTTGCGCGTTCGCCGGCAAGCCCAGGAAATCGCCGATCACGCGGTCGGCCAGCTTGACCCCGCCGTCCGAGTAGGCCTGGTTGATCTTGGTGTCCTTGCCGTTGTACACCGCCTCGGTGTCGCGCAGGACCGAAACCAGCTTCGCGCTCTTGCTCGGGAAGTCGACCCCCGCCGCCATGATGGTGTCGCTGCGCGCGCCGGTCGAGTACGGCTGGTCCTTGTCGTCGTAGCTGTAGTCGATGCCCAGCACCATGACGTAGATGCGGTCCTTGCCGAACGCCGCTTGCGGGGTCGGCACGTAGACCAGCGTCTTGACCAGCGCGTCGCTGAAGCTGGACTTGTCGTGCGACATCTTCAGCGCGACCAGGCCCAGCAGCACGCCCAGCAGCACCAGCACGCCGCCCAGCGCGATCGGCAGCACGGTCTTCCAGCGCGGCGGCTGGCCGTCCGACGGCGGCTGGGAACGGCGGCGGGGGCGCTCGCCGGGCGGACCGGGGGGCGGCTGGGGCGGGTCGGCGACCACGTTGCGGCTCACGCCGGCACCAGCGCGGGCACCATCGTCCCGTAGAAGTCGAACGCGGTGTGGCCGTCCAGCCGCACCTCGACGAAGCTCCCGATCGCGGCCTCGCCGCTGAAGGCGATCCCGCCGTCGACGCCCGGGGCCTCGCCCTGCGAGCGCCCGACCAGCACCTCGCGCGCGCGCAGGCCGAGCGCGAGCGGATCGCTCTTGCTCAGCGTGCGGCGCTCCTCGACCAGCACCCGCACCGTCTCGCCGACCCGCCGCGCGCGGGCCCGCTCCGACGCCCGGCGCTGCGCGTCGCGCAGGCGCAGCAGGCGGCGCCGCTTCTCGCGCTCGGGCACCTGCTCGCCCAGCTCCGCGCCCGGCGTCCCGTCCTCACGCGAGTAGGTGAAGAACCCGACCCGGTCCAGCTCCGCGCGCTCGATCCACGCTTCGAGCTCGTCGACGTGCTCGGGGGTCTCGCCCGGGAAGCCGACGATGAAGGTCGAGCGCATGGTGATGCCCGGCACGCGGCGCCGGAAGTCCTCGACGATCTCCAGGTAGCGCGCGCCGTTCGAGGGCCGCTTCATCCCGCGCAGCACCGGCACGGCCACGTGCTGGAGCGGCATGTCCATGTACTTGCAGACCTTGGGCAGCGTCGCCATCGCCTCGAGCAGCTCGCCGTCCACCGTGGCGGGATAGAGGTACAGCAGCCGGATCCACTCCAGCCCGTCGATCTCGTGCAGCTGGTGCAGCAGCGCGGCGAGCCCGCCGCGCCGGAAGCCGCGGTCGCGGCCCCACATCGAGGTGTCCTGCGCGATCAGGATCAGCTCTTTGGTGCCGCTCGCGGCCAGCGCGCGGGCCTCGGCCAGGATCGACTCGGCGCTGCGCGAGCGAAAGCCGCCGCGCAGCTGGGGGATGATGCAGAACGTGCAGGGGTGATCGCAGCCTTCCGCGATCTTGAGGTACGCCGTGGCCGAGGGCGTGGTGATCAGGCGGGGCAGGAAATCGTGCTCGGGCTCGGCCTCGAAACCCAGCCGAACCGGCTTGCGGCCGGCGCGGGCGTCGTCGAGCAGGTCGACGATCGAGGCGTAGGCGCCGGTCCCGATCACCCCGTCGATCTCGGGGATCAGCGCCTGCAGCTCGCTCCCGAAGCGCTGCGAGAGGCAGCCCGCGACGATGAGCTGCTGGCCCGCGCGCTTGCGCTCGGCGTGCTCGAGGATCGTCTCGGTCGACTCGGCCTTGGCCGGGTCGATGAAGGCGCAGGTGTTGATCACCACCGCGTCCGCCTCGTCCGCCTCGGGGACGAGGGTCCAGCCCGCCGCGCCCAGCTTGGCGATCATCACCTCGGAGTCGACGAGGTTCTTCGCGCAGCCCAGGCTGACGAACGAGACGGTGTTGGGGCGGTCGGCGGTTGCTGGCATTCGTTCCTAACGGTAGTTGACGAACTGCAGAGGAAGCTCGTAATCCAGCCCTTTTAACAGTTGCTGGATCTTCTGCAGGTCGTCGCGCGACTTGCCCGAGACGCGGATCTGCTCGTCCTGGTACTGGGCCTGGACCTTGAGCTTGGCCGCTTTGATCGCGTCCATCAGGGGCTTGGACTTGTCCTTGGGGATCCCCGAGCGCAGGGCGATCTTCTTGCGCAGCGCGTTGCCCGAGGCAGCCTCGGGCTCGGCGCTCAGGTCGAGGGCCTTGATGTCGATCCCCCGCTTGACCGCCTTGGACTGGATGATGTCGATGACGTTGCGCAGCTTCAGGTCGTCGTCGGCGAGCACGGTGATGGTCTTGTCGTCGCTGTCGATCCTGGCCAGCGAGTTCTTGAAGTCGAAGCGGCCCGCGATCTCCTTGCGGGCCTGGTTGAGGGCGTTGTCGAGCTCCTGCGGATCGATCTTGGAGACGACGTCGAAGGATGCGTCCGAAGCCATGCGGTGTTCCTGAGACTAGAGGGAGTAGCGCTGCTCGACCACGTCGCCCGGCTTGCCCAGCGGTTTGGCGGCCGCGCCGTTGACCGAGACCGTCACCCCGCCGGCGTTGCCGACCCGCAGGTCGGCGCTCTTGCCGGTGAACGACTTGCTGGTGCCGGCCGGGTAGATGCCTTCGAGCTTGGTCTGCCCGTCGACCGCGACCCGCAGCCACGAGCGCTGCACGAGCCGGACCGCGAGGCGGTGCCGCGGCGCGGGCGTCGGCGAGCTGGTCGGGGCCGCCGAGGCGGGCGCCGGACCGCCCGCGGGCGCCGGGGACTGCGACCCGCCCGGCGCGCTCGACGGTTGCACCGCGACCGGGACGGCGCCGGGCTGTTTGAGCGTGACGTACTCGTAGATCACGTACCCCACCAGCACGAGCGCCACCAGCCCGGCGAGCATGGCCCAGGGCGAGGGGCCCGAGCGCTCCCGCGCGCCGGCCGGCGCGGCGGGCGCGGCGTGGCTGCTCGGCCGGGCGGCCGGGACGGCGTCGTTGAAGCGGGCGACCGCGGCTTCGCCGTCGAGGCCGAGGAACCGCGCGTAGGTGCGGATGAAACCGCGGACGTAGACCGGAGCACCGATCGACGTCCATTCCTCGTTCTCGATGGCGGCGAGATAGACCGAACGGATGTGGATCTGCTCGGCGACATCCGAGACCGAGAGCCCGCGCGCTTCTCGCGCGCTTCGGAACTCCTCCCCGAGCGCAGGCATCGCTCGCACCCTTGGCGGGCGCATGGGGTTCTCCTGGTCGAACCTTCTCAATCTGTGATCGGTCTGAGTACGAGATGAGCGAGCGAACGCGCGTCGTCGCGGCGATGAGCGGCGGCGTCGATTCGGCGGTGGCGGCGGGCCTGCTGGCGGAAGCCGGCTACCACGTCGTCGGCGTGACGATGAAGATGTACGCGCCCACGAAGCCGGCCCATGCCAAGTCGTGCTGCGGCGCGGACGACTTCGACGACGCGCGCCGCAGCGCGGCCGCGCTGGGGATCCCGCACTACGTGCTCGACGTCGAGGAGACGTTCCGGCGCGGCGTGATCGAGCGCTTCGCCGCCGACTACGCGCAGGGCCGCACGCCCAACCCCTGCGTGAGCTGCAACAACCACGTCAAGCTGGGCACCCTGCGGGCCTACGCCGACCGGCTCGGCGCGCGCTGGGTCGCGACCGGCCACTACGCCCGGCTCGAGCACGGCCCCGGCGGCCCGCGCCTGTTCCGCAGCCCCTCGCCCAAGGACCAGGCCTACGCGCTGGCCCAGCTCACCCCGGCCCAGCTCGACCGGCTCCTCCTCCCGCTGGGCGCGCTGAGCAAGGACCAGACGCGGGCCCACGCCGCCCGGCTGGGCCTGCCGGTGGCCGAGAAGCGCGAGTCGCAGGACATCTGCTTCGTCGAGGGCGGCGACTACCGCGAGGTGCTGGCCGGCCTCGCGCCCGAGACGGCCCGCCCGGGCGCGATCGTCGGCACGGCGGGCGAGCCGCTGGGCCGCCACGCTGGGATCGGCGGCTACACCGTCGGCCAGCGCCGCGGCCTGCCCGCCGCCGACGGCCCGCGCTACGTGACCCGCATCGACGCCGCGACGAACACGATCGTGATCGGGCGCGAGGACGAGCTCGCGGTCGACGGCCTGGTGGCCGACGAGCTGAACCTGCTGCGGCCGGAGCGCTTCGCCGCCGGTTCGCTGCCGGTGCTGGCCATGACCCGCTACCGCGCCCGGCCCGCCGCGGCCGAGGCCGCGGTCGAGCCCGACGGCACCTTGCGGCTGCGCTTCGCCGCCCCGCAGCGCGCGGTCTCGCCCGGCCAGCTCGTGGCCCTGCTCGACCTCGCCGGGGAAGAAGTGCTGGGCGCGGCCACCATCCGCCGCGCGGTCTAGCGAAGGGAGCCCGGGTGCTCGACGATCGGAAAACGGCCGGGACGGTCCGCTTCGAGCCGCTCGCCCCGCCCTGGCGGGAGGCCTGGGGCGCCGCCTACGCCCGCTACGCGCGGGCGGTCGGCGAGGAGGCCGACGAGGCGGTCGCGGCCACGGTCTGGTCGTGGCTGCTGGCTCGCACCCACGGGGTCGAGGGGATCGCCGCCGCCCAGGGCGAGCGGCTGGTGGGCTTCGCCCACTTCCGGCCCTTTCCGCGCACCCTGGCCGGCAACCAGGCCGGCTACCTGGACGACCTGTGGGTCGAGGAGTCGCACCGCGGCAGCGGCCTGGCCGCGGCGCTGATCGAGCGCGTCGCGCGCACCGCGCGCGAGCGCGGCTGGAGCGAGCTGCGCTGGGTGGTCGAGCCCGAGAACGCGCGCGCCCAGCGGCTCTACGAGCGGATCGCGAGCGACTGGGGCCTGCGCACCTTCCGCATCCGCTTCGCGGGCTCGTCCGAGCGGGTGACCCGAACGGGCTGAAACGCGAACGGGGCTCCCACCCGCGGAGCCCCGTTCCGGTTCAGCGGCGAGCGAGCCGGCCCGGCGCCGGCCGCGCGCGCTCTAGTGCCGCCGGGTCGTGGCCGCGCGCCGGTGCGCGCTGGTCGAGACCGTGCCGTCGGCGTTGAGGGTGTAGGTCACGATGGGCGAGAGGGTGACGTCCGCCCGCGCCGGCAGGGCCGGGGCCTGCGGATACGTCTGCCCGGTCGTGCCGTTGTACTGCAGCGCGTTGTGGTCGTAGTCGAACCCGATCAGGACCGCCTGGACCGGGTCGCCGGTCGTGACGCTCCCGCCCGAGCTGGTGTCGTTCATCGCCGCGGTGCAGATCGCCGGGCCGCCGCTGCGGCCCTTGGGGCCCAGCGTGTTGGGGATCGCCTGCGAGCCCGAGGCGGTGACCCAGAACGTGTACGGCACCGGCGAGCCGCCGTTGCAGTAGCTCAGGTCGACGAGCTGCACGTAGGCCCCGACCACCCCGGCCGGGAGGACGTAGGAGACCGCGCCCGAGCCGTCGCCGTTGAAGGTCACCACCGGGGTCGCCGCGGCCGGCAGCAGCGCGGTGCTGCTCAGGGTCGCGGCGGGCGCGGTGACGACCGGGAACCCGGCGGTCGGGATCGTGACCTGGAGGTTGTACTGGCCCGCGCCCGGGGTCACGCCCGCGAAGACGCTCAGCCCGAGCGAGATGCCCTTGATCGGGGTGCTGAAGCTGCCGTCCTGGGTGCCGCCGCCGTCGCGGTTGGGGTCGAACACCGGCGGCCCGCCGACGGGCAGGAAGGTCGCGTCCGGCGTGGTGTCGTCGCCCGCGTAGAACGGCTGGTAGTAGGGGTTGTAGGAGTACGGGTTGCCCGAGCTGGTGTAGTTGCCCGGGAAGAACCCGTTCCCGAACACCCCGCCCGACGACCCGAGGGTCGTGGGCACGCCCTGGTTGGGATTGCTGGCCGTGGTCTGGGCGGTGCCGCCGATGTAGTGCCCGGACACCTCGTCGGCGCTGGGGCCGGTGTCGGCGGTGGCCTGCGGGTCGCCCTGGTTGAACAGCCCGCTCGCGCCGCCGCCGTAGAAGCCGCTCGGCGCCGTCGCGGCGGGGAGGGTGAACGGACCGGTCAGCTTGGGGGTGTTGACCAGCACCGCGCTCGAGCCGTTGGCCTGGCGGTACGTCGCGACGACGTTGAGCCCGGCCGTGCCGGCCACGTTGGCCGTGCCGACCGCGAACTGGAGCTTCCCGGCCGTGGCCGGGTTGACGGACGTCACGGGCGGCGGCCCGGTCTGGCCCGCGGTGCACGCGGACAGAGCGAGCGCGCCGGCGACGGCCCACAAGAGGGGTCTCTTCGACAAGACGTTCACCTAGAGCTTGAGCTGGTAGTAGAGGGTGAGCGAGAGCGGCCGGTAGAGGTTCTCGACGTACGGCGAGGTGCCGTAGATCGAGAGCGGGACGTCGCGGAACCCGCCGTAGACGTACGACTGCGAACCGGGCACCGCGGCGGAGTTCGTGCCGGTCTGCACGCCCCCGACGCCGGTCGTGACCGGCTGCCAGTAGGGGTTGATCTGCGGCTCCAGATACGGGTTGCCGAACAGGTTCTGCACGTACAGCCCGATCGTGTTGCGCTTGTGGGTGTACTCGAAGTCGATGTCGGCGCTCAGCCGCGGCCGGCTCAGCACGCCGCCGGCGTTGGGCGTCTCGGGCGTGCCGCGCGTCGCCGCGATGTTGGGGTTGGCGAGCGTGCCGGGGTTCGCCGGGTCGACGTAGTTGGTCGCGTTGTAGGCCCCGGTGATCCCGCCGAAGCCGGCCAGCGAGGGCGGGTTGGCGTTGGTCTGGGGCAGGTTCGCGTACGTCCCGTCGGGGAGCTCGGTCGGGATCAGGTTGCCGACCCCGATCGGGTAGCCGCGGTCGTAGTTGAGGATCGGGTTGATCTTGAACCCGCTCTTGGTGCGGAACTGCAGGCCCAGGTTCACCACGAACGGCGAGACGTAGCCGGCCCGGTAGGTGTTGCCCAGCGCGACCGACGAGGCGGGCACCAGCGGCAAGGTATCCTCCGAGGCGACCAGCGGCGGGACGCTGGCGATGACGTTGGTGTAGGTGGCCGACAGGTAGCCGCTCAAGCCGAACTCGCGCTGCGGCGTCGTCAGCCCGAACTCCACGCCCGAGGTCTTGTTGATGCCGTTGTTGGTGATGCCGAAGACCTGGCTGACCGGCACGCCCTGGGCGTTGAGGACCTGGCTGATCAGCGAGAACTCGGGGATGCTGTAGCCGCGCTTGTAGTAGCCGGTCAGGCGCGCTCCCCAGCCGCTGCGGAAGAGGTGCTGATAGGCCAGCTCCGTGTTGCTGAACTGCTCGGGGATGTTGTTCCCGGCGTCGGGCGCGTCGAAGTTCTGGTCCATCAGGTAGTAGTACTGCTGCGCGTAGCTCGTGCAGCGGAAGAGCCCGCCCCCGTTGGACGAGAGGTTCGCGTTGCCCGGCACGAGGTGCTTGGTGTTGAACCCGGTGCCGCAGGTCCAGGTCGAGGGGTCGGCGGTGTTGCCCAGCGCGGGGATGTTGAACCACGCCGCGGGGAAGTCGTACATCGCCGAGGGCGTCGCCAGGGTCTGGGCGTTCGCGAACACGACCGAGCGGCCGAAGCCCAAGCGCAGCGAGTTGTTGGGGTCGAACTGGTAGCTCGCGGCGAAGCGCGGTTCGGTCACGCTGGGGCGCAGGAAGCTGTTCTTGAGGAAGTTGCCGGCCGACGTGCCGCCGATCGGCAGATCGTCCGGATTGAACAGGTCGGTGGGATTGAACGGGTTCGCGCCCTGCTTGTACACCATCGTGTCCAGGCGCAGCCCGAGGTCGAACTTGAGCTTCGCGTTGGGCGTCCACTGGTCGCGCACGAACACGCCGGCCTCGATCTGGTCGCTCTTGTTGTAGCCGATCCCGAACGCCGGCACGTGCGAGTTGGTCAAGCCCTGGTTGTAGAGGTAGCACGCGCCGGCCGGGCAGACGCCGCCCGGGAAGTCGGCCGGGGTGGCGAAGTCCGCCAGCGAGGGCTGCGGAAGCGCGGCCCCGCTGGCCGTCGGCGACAGCGGCACGCCCAGGTACGAGAGCTCCGCCAGGTACAGCGAGGGGAAGGGCTGGTAGGCGTCCCAGATCGGGTGGATGTTCTGGAAGCTGCCGCCGATCTCGGCGGTGTGCTTGGAGCTGAACGTCTTGGTCAGCTCGCCCGAGAACCCGGTCCGGTTGCCGCCGGTGATGTTGTCGTTGCCTTGGCTCTGGAAGTCGTAGTAGGACGTTCCGCCGTTGCGGAACTGGAGGTTGAACGCGCGCAGCGCCAGGAAGGTCGAGCCGTTGATGACGTCGTCGTACTCGACCTTGAGGTACTGCGAGGGGTTGAAGCTGATCTCTTCGGGCGTGGTGGGCGAGGGCAGCGACGCCGCGTTGAACGGCTTGTCGACCACGCGCGAGATGAAGTTGTCGTTGAGCAGCGGCAGGCCGGCCGCCGCGGCCGCCGCCGGGCTGCCCTGGCTGAAGCCCAGGTTCTGCAGGAAGTACGGGTTGCTGTAGTACGGCACCCGGATGCCGTTCAGGTAGCGGTCGCCGAACAGATCGTAGTCGCGGTTGTCGAACAGGACCTGGACCGACTTCGAGTTGTCCTTGCCGAACTTGTAGACGAAGTTGTTCAGGAAGTCCTGATTGAAGCCCGAGCTGGGCAGCTCGCTGCCGCTCGGCTGCAGCGCGAACTGCTGCCCGAACGCGGCCACGTTGGTGCCGAGCGAGCCGAAGTACGGCACGAAGCGCTGGTTGACGTACGAGACGTAGTCGGAGAAGCGCCCGTTGGGGGTCGCGAAGCCGTACTGGAGCGCGCCCTGGTGGAAGCTGCTCGGGCCGCCGACCTCGAGGTCGAGCAGGCCGGTGGCCGGGTAGGTGCCGCGCTGCACGACGACGTTGACGACACCGCCGCCGATGTTGCCCTGCGAGGCGTCGCCCGCGCCGGCCACGACCTGCAGCGAGGCCAGGCCGTTGAAGAACCCGTTGCTGCCGTTCTGGTTGAGGAACGGCTCGGTGAACGGAACGCCGTCGACCTGGTAGCCGACCTCGCTGGAAAGGCCGCCGCGGATCGTCAGGCGGCCGAGGTTGGTCTGCTGCACGCCCGGAACCGACAGCGCGAGCTGGTTCTCGTTGGTGTTGACCGACTTGCCCAGCGCCTCGGTGGCGCGCGCCCCGCTGACCGTCACCTCGTCGGTGGTCTGCGAGGGCTGGAAGACCGAGGACTGGCTGCGGGCCGAGGTGCGGCCGATCTGGCGCAGCGCCTTGACCAGGGTCTGGGGCCCGAGGTTGACGGTCTGGTCGCCCTGGACCGTGATGCCGCTCAGGGTGAAGGTCTGGTACCCCGGCGCGCTGACGCTCAGGGAGTAGGTGTCGACCGTCATCCCGTTGAGCTGGAAGAACCCGTTCTTGTCGGTCGTCGCGGTGTAGCGCGCGGACGGCGCGGCGGCCACGATCGCCGCGCCGGCGACCGGCGCTTTCGTGCCGCCGTCCACGACCGTGCCCTGCAGGGCACCGGTCTGGCCGCCGACCGCGAGCGCGGGCACGGCGCCCGAGACGATCATGCCGATCACGACGAGCGCGCTCAGGCAGGTTCGTACGAACCGCAGTGCCGAGCGCGCGTGGAATGGAAAACGCATTCCGAGCCTCACTTGAGGGAGCGAAGGAGCAGCTCGCTCTCCTGCCGAGGACCGAGCGAGCTTAACGCCCCTTTAACAAGGCCGGCCCGAGGTCATCCTCCCCCGGAGGGGGCTCTAAGCCGTTGCTAATGTGAGGTCGGTGCGCAGGTTCCAGTACGTGTCGCGGATCACCGGGTCGAAGCCCGCCCCGCGCACGATTCCCTCCACCTGAGCCCGGGTGGCCTCGTTGGTGGAGCCGGCGTCCTTGACCACCTGCTCCTCGATGATCGTCCCGCCCATGTCGTCGCAGCCGTAGAACAGCGCCAGCTGGCCCAGCTTGAGCCCGGGCGTCAGCCACGAGGCCTGCAGGTGGGGCAGGTTGTCCAGGAACAGCCGCGAGACGGCCAGCACGCGCAAGTACTCCAGGCCCGTGGCCTCGCGGCCGCGCAGCGGGGTCTTGTACGGCACGTAGTACCAGGGGATGAAGGCGGTGAAGCCGCCGGTCTCGTCCTGCAGCTCGCGGATGACCTGGAGGTGCGCGATGCGCTCCTCGTCGGTCTCGATCGAGCCGAACATCATCGTCGCGGTGGTCGGCATGCCGAGCTGCTGGGCGTCGCGCATGATCCCGATCCAGGCCTCGGGCACGATCTTGCGCGCGCTGATCCGCTTGCGCACCCGCTCGACCAGGATCTCGGCGCCCGCGCCGGGGAGCGACTTCAGCCCGGCGTCCTTGAGGCGCAGCAGCACCTCGCGCGGGCTCAGGCTCTCCAGCGCCGACAGCCCGGAGATCTCGGAGACCGAGAGCGAGTGGATGTCGACCCGCGGAAACTCCGCCGCGACGCGCCGGAACAGGCGCTCGAACCACTCCAGGCGCAGGTCGGGATTGACCCCGCCCTGGATCATGATCTGGGTCGCGCCCTGATCGGCCGCGTAGCGCACCCGCTCGAGCACCGTGTCGTGCGACATGGTGTAGCCCTCGCCGTGCTTCTCGGGCCGGAAGAAGGCGCAGAACGTGCAGTGCACGTTGCAGACGTTGGTGTAGTTGATCGTCGTGTCGACCACGTACGTCACGTCGTTGGTGGGGTAGAGCGCCATGCGGCGGGCGTGGGCGGCCGCGCCCAGCTCGTGCAGCGGGGCCTCGCGGTACAGCCGCACGCCCTCGTCGTAGCTCAGCCGCCCGCCGGTGGCGGCGCGGTCGATGAGATCAGCGCGCGACACGGTTGTCCTCCGGCTGCTACAGTTCGGCGAAGCGCGCCAGACCGCGCTCGGCCCGCCCGTCGAGGACGTACG
>JASLGJ010000596.1 GCA_030150085.1 Candidatus Elarobacter sp.
GCCGGCCGGCCAGACCGGCGCGCGGCGCGGGCCGACCGGGATCGCCACCGGCGCGATGCTCAGCGCCGCCAGCGCCCGGCGCGCGTTGGTCCGGCCGGCGGCGAACT
This sequence comes from Candidatus Elarobacter sp., assembly GCA_030150085.1. GTDB lineage: Bacteria > Vulcanimicrobiota > Vulcanimicrobiia > Vulcanimicrobiales > Vulcanimicrobiaceae > Vulcanimicrobium. The sequence goes on from JASLGJ010000596.1 coordinate 108, forward strand.
CGTCGCGCCGCTTGGCCACCGCGCGCTCCACGGCCGCGGCCTCGACCGGGAACAGCTCGCCCCGCGCCGCCTCCAGCGCCCCGCCCGCGACGGCGATCGCCGGCGGCAGATCGCGCCGGACGGCCAGGCTGAGCTCGTCACGGTCGGTGGTCATGCGGCCGGGTTCGGCGCCGCCGGGACCGAAGCCCGGGCGGCCGACATGAAGCTCTGGGCGATCAGCGACCTCCACGTCCACTTCCCCGCCAACCGCGCCGCGCTGGCCCGGGTGCCCGCGCACCCGCACGACTGGCTCGCGCTGGGCGGCGACGTCGGCGAGACCGAGGACCACCTGCGCGCCACGCTCGACGCATTGGTGCCGAAATTCGCCAAGCTGCTGTGGGTGCCGGGCAATCACGAGCTGTGGACGCGCCCGCGCCGCGAGGGCGTGCGCGGGGTGAGCAAGTACGAGCGGCTCGTCGCGATCTGCCGCGAGTACGGCGTGCTCACGCCCGAGGACCCGTACCCGCGCTGGCCCGGCGCGGGCAATTTCCGCGTCGCGCCGCTGTTCGTGCTCTACGACTACAGCTTTCGGCCCAGCTCCGTGCCGCCCGAGCGCGCGGTGGCGTGGGCGGCGGAAGCGGGCTTGCAGTGCATGGACGAGGTGCTGCTCGAGCCCGAGCCCTACGCGTCGATTCCCGCGTGGTGCGAGGCGCGCGTGCGCTACACCGAGGCGCGGCTCGCGCAAGCGTGCGCGCAGGACGACGCGCGCCTGGTGATCGTGAACCACTTTCCGCTGCGCGCGCAGGACGTGCACCTCGCGCGCATCCCGCGCTTCTCGATCTGGTGCGGCACGCGCGCGACCGCCGACTGGCACCGCCGCTTTCGCGCGCACGTCGTCGTGACCGGCCACCTGCACGTGCGCGGCACGTCGTACGCGGACGGCTGCCGTTTCGAGGAAGTGTCGCTGGGCTACCCGCGCCAGTGGTCCGAGGAGCGCGGCATGGAAGCCTACATGCGCCAGATCCTGCCCGACCCGGTGCGCGTCTGAGCACCGTCGTCGTCGGCGCCGGCGTCGTCGGCGCGAGCGTCGCGTACCACCTGGCCGCGCGCGGCGCGCGCGACGTGGTCGTGCTCGACCGCGCGCCGGGTCCGGGCGAAGGCAGCACCGGTCGCGCGACGGGCGGCTTTCGCGTGCAGTTCGCGAGCGCGGTCAACGTGCGGCTGTCGCTGCTCGCGCGCGAGAAGCTGCGCCGCTTCGCCGACGAGACCGGCGGCGACTGCGGTTTCGTCGCGGCCGGCTATCTGTGGGTCGCGACCGATGCGGCGCAGTTGGCGGAGCTGCGCGCGGCGCTGGCGGTGCAGCGCGCCAACGGCGTGAACGACGCGCGCGAGGTCGGCGCGGACGAGATCGCGGCGCTCAACCCGGCGCTGCGGCGCGCGGGGATCGTCGGCGGCACGCACTGCGCGAGCGACGGCTTCATTCGCCCGCTGGGGATCTTGGCGGGCTATCGCGCGGCCGCCGAGCGGCTCGGCGCGCGCTTCGTCTGGGACGCGCCGGTGACGGGCGTGCGGCGCGGGCGCGGGGGGGGGTTCGAGGCGGTGCGCACCGCGCTCCACGGCGATCTCCTCGCGCGCGGTGCGCACCGCCGCGATGCGCCCACCGCGCCCGCGCCGCAGGCCGGTCACCGGCGCGTCCCAGACGAAGCGCGCGCCCAGCCGTTCCGCCGCGGCGCGGTAACCGGCGAGGATGCCGAGCGGGCGAATGAAGCCGTCGCTGGGGCAGTACGTTCCGCCCGCGATGCCGGCGCGGCGCAGGGCCGGGTTGAGCGCCGCGATCTCGTCCGGGCCGACCTCGCGCGCATCGTCGACACCGTTCGCGCGCTGCACCGCCAGCGCCGCGCGCAACTCGCCCAGCTGCGCCGCGTCGCTCGCGATCCAGAGATAACCCGCCGCGGCGTAGCCGCAGTCGCCGCCCGTCTCGGCGCCGAAGCGGCGCAGCTTCTCGCGCGCCAGCAGCGACAGCCGCACGTTGACCGCGCTGGCGAACTGCACCCGGAAGCCGCCCGTCGCGCGCCCGGTGCTGCCCGCGCCGGGACCGGATGCGCGGTCGAGCACGACGACGTCGCGCGCGCCGCGCGCGGCGAGGTGGTAGGCGACGCTCGCGCCGACCACGCCCGCGCCGACGACGACGGTGCTCAGGCGCGCACCGGGTCGGGCAGGATCTGGCGCATGTAGGCCTCCATGCCGCGCTCCTCGGACCACTGGCGCGGGTAGCCCAGCGACACTTCCTCGAAGCGGCAGCCGTCCGCGTACGACGTGTCGCGCACGTGCAGGTGCCCGCTCACGACGACGTGCGCGCGGAAGCGACGGTGCCAGTCGGCCGTGGCGCTCGTGCCGCACCAGATCGAGAAGCGCGGGATGCGGCTGAGGTGGACGTCCTGAGCGCGCAGCGGAAAGTGGTTGATCAGCACCAGCCGCGCGTCGTCGCCCGCGACCGCTTCGGCCAGGCGCGCCTCGGTGTAGCGCACCCGGGCTTCGCACCAGGCCGGGATCGAGGCGTAGGGCTCGGGCTCGAGCAGCACCTCGTCCATGCACTGCAAACCGGCCTCGGCCGCCCACGCCACCGCGCGCTCGCGCGGCACCGACGCGGGCCGAAAGCTGTAGTCGTAGAGCACGAACAGCGGCGCGATGCGAAACGCGCCCGCGCCGGGCCAGCGCGGGTAGGGGTCCTCGGGGGTGAGCACGCCGTACTCGCGGCAGATGTCGACCAGCCGCTCGTACTTGCGCACGCCGCGCACGCCTTCGCGGCGCGGGCGCGTCCACAGCTCGTGGTTGCCGGGCACCCAGAGCAGCTTCGCGAACTTCGGCACCAGCGCGTCGAGCGTCAGGCGCAGGTGGTCCTCGGTCTCGCCGACGTCGCCGCCTAGCGCCAGCCAGTCCTGCGGGTGCGCCGGCATGCGCGCCAGGGCGGCGCGGTTCGGGGGGAAGTGGACGTGGAGGTCGCTGATCGCCCAGAGTTTCATGTCGGCCGCCCGGGCTTCGGCCCCGGCCGCGCCGAACCCGGCCGCATGACCACCGATCGTGACGAGCTCGGCTTGGCCGTTCGGCGCGACCTGCCAGCCCGCATCGCCCTCTCCGGCGGCCCGACCGAGACCGCCCTGGGCGAGCTCTTCCCCGAGGAGGCCGCGGCCGTGGAGCGCGTGGTGCCCAAGCGGCGCGACGAGTTCGTGGCCGGGCGGACCAACGCGCGCCGCGCGCTGGCCGCGCTCGGCGTGGCGCCGGTGGCGATTCCGATCGGCCCGCGCCGCGCGCCGGTCTGGCCGCCCGGCATCGCGGCCAGCATCTCGCACTGCAAGGGCTACTGCATCGCGATCGCCGCGCGCACCCGCGACTTCGCCGGCGTGGGGATCGACGTCGAGCTCGACGAGCCGATCAGCGAAGGCGTCGCGGCGCGCATCTGCTTCGGGGGCGAGCTGGCCGACCGCGCGGCGCTGGAACGGCGTCTCGGGATGGACCTTCCCAAGCTGCTGTTCTCGGTCAAGGAGAGCGTCTACAAGGCCTACTTCCCGCTGGCCGAGACGTTCCTGGACTTCAGCGACGTCACGGTCGCGCTGGACCCGCGCGACGACGCCTTCGTCGCCCGCCTCACCAGCGACGAGCCGCCCAGCGCGGCCGGTGCCCGCGTCTTCCGCGGCCGCTTCGTCCGCGCGGCCGGCATCGTCGCCTCGTGGACGGTGATTCCGCCGGCGTGAAGGGCATTCGCAGAGGCAAGCAAGCTCACAAAGAGCACCCGCTGCCCACTGCCATGGAACGGGCGCGCAAAGCGTGGAACGCAGGTGACTACCAGTCGACGCTGCTCGCTCTCGACGAGGTCGACCAGGCCGAACCCGAGGATGAGCAACAGGATGAAGCCCTGATCTTACGTGCGCGGACTCTCTACCAAATGCTGCGATATGACGACATGATCGCCATCCTGCCCCTTGCCATCGCGACGCTCGTAACGCCCGAAGCGGTCGTTACGGCTCGTATGATGCTCGGAATGGCGGTAGGGCGGTCGGGGAACATCTCAGAGGGGTTAGGCATCCTGGAAGAAGCGGCACATGGCGCCGAGGGTGCCGGTGTTAGCCGAACCATACGGGCGGAGATCGCACATGCTCGCGGGCTGATGTACTGGCTGTGCCGCGATTACGAACAGGCGCTGCGCTTCGCGCTGGCCGCGGAGGGATTCGATGCGGACGTCACGAGCGTTCGTGCTATGCAACTGCGCGGCTTCGTCGCCGTTTCGCAGCGTAACTTTCCCGAAGCGCTGCGCATTTTCCGGTCGGCAGTCGAACGGTACGGAGCTTGTCGCGAACGCTATGACGCCTTGATAGATCAGACTTTTTTCAAGTTCTTCGCTGGAGCTAACCCTTCGTTCAGCAAGCGAGCCCGAAAGTCACCGCGTGCTAGAAGCACGCCGAATTCGACCGTCGGAACCGGCCTCATCGGGCTCGGGATCTTCTTCGCATGCTCAGCGCCTAGCATTTGACGGCTGGCTGCATGCGCTGGACGGTGACTCCGTCAATGCGCTGAAGCTCATGCGCAAGGCGGAGTATGCGGCACCGACGCTCGCCTGGCGCATCTGGGCGCTCGCTCAGCGAGCGAATGTGACGTTGGGCTTTAGTGAACCGCGCAGTGCTTACGACCTCGCATCACAGGCACAGGCGCTCGTTCCCAATGTCGACTGGAAGATCGGTCAGGGAGAGGAGCGCTTAGCGCTCCTCTCCCTGACCGAAGTGCTCGCATCGCTAGCTCCAGACGATGCACCACCCCTGCTGACCCGCTACGATGCACTGCCCCCGATAAACCGGAACTACGTTCTGGCGGACGACCCACGCCTGCAGGCGCTCGAATTGCACATCCGCGGCATCGTCACGAGAGCCGCGGGAGACGGCGTGCGGGCTCGGACGTTGCTCGCAAACGCCGCGTGCGCATGGCATGCGATCGGAAACCTTTGGCGCGCCGCGCTCGCGCTCATCGAGCTCGATGCAACCACGAGCGGAACGGACCAGCCTAGCTCCGTCAGACAAAGGCAAGTCTCGAGCGGCTTTCCCTTGGATACCGCGGCTGCGATCGTGCGGGAACATTTTCCACGGTCGTTCTTAGCGCGCCGGATCGGCGGTTGGCTAACTGCCTATGACGATGCGGTCGCCGGCGCGCTCGCCCCGCACAAGCGCAAGGTACTCGGGCTCGTATTAGCCGGCTTGGACAACAAGCAGATCGCGGTTCGGCTCGGCCTGCGCTACAACAGCGTTCGATCCTACCTTGCGGACATTCACACGGCATTCGGAACCCACTCGGACCGGGAGCTGTTCGCCGAGTGCCTGCGCCGAGGCATCACCGGCCCGCCGACGGCACCCCGTCCGCTCGGCATGCGCGACGGAAGCCTGCACCTGCAAACGTAGGTCTTCGCCAGACTCGCTTCGCATGATAGCCTTGCTGCAAGGGCTCGGCTCCGTGCGGGCCGGCCCGCGAACGCCGGCTCGCTTCGCGCGAGGCGGTGACCCGCCGCCGGTCGTCCTTGCGAGCCACGCTCGCCTACACCCGGGGACGATCGGCGGCGGCGTACGAACTTGAGCGGAATGCAGGTGCGGGAACTCGCGGACGAAGCGATCGTCGTGGACCGGCTGGTCAAGCGCTACGGCACCGTCGAGGCGGTGGCGGGGCTCAGCTTCGCGGTGCCGCGCGGGACGATCTTCGGGCTGCTGGGGCGCAACGGGGCGGGCAAGACGACCACGCTGGAGTGCTGCATCGGGATCGGCAAGCCGAGCGCGGGCTCGATCCGCGTGCTCGGGCTCGATCCGACCACGCGCCCCGGCCTGGCGCGGCTGCGGCCGCGGATCGGGGTCCAGCTCCAGGCCACCTCGCTGCCCGAGAAGGCCGCCGTGCGCGAGGTGCTCGAGCTGTACGCCGCCTATTACGGAATCGCGCCGCGCACGGCGGAGATGGCCGAGCGGGTCGGGCTGGACGGCAAGCTGGAGCGTCAGATCGCGCAGATGTCGGGCGGCGAGCAGCAGCGCCTGGCGCTCGCACTCGCGCTGCAGCACGAGCCCGAGGTGCTGTTCCTCGACGAGCCGACGGCCGGCATGGACGCCTTCGGGCGGCGCATCCTGTGGGGCGAGGTCGAGCGCCTGCGCGAGGCCGGCAAGACGATCGTGCTCACCACCCACTACATCGAGGAGGCGGAGCGGCTGAGCGACCGCATCTGCGTGGTGCAGCGCGGCCGCATCGTCGCCGAGGACGCCCCGGCCAGCCTCGTCGCGCGCTACGGCGGCGACGCGACCGTCACCATCGCGGCCGACGGCTTCACGCCCGGTGAGACCCTCGAACGGCTCGGCACCTGGACGAGGACCGGCCCGCGGTGGAAACTCGCGACCAGCGGCGAGCCGGGCCTGGCGCTGGCCGAGATCGTGACCCACGCCAACGCGCTGCGGGCCACGATCCGCTCGCTGGACATGCACCGCCCCACTCTCGAGGACGCCTTCATCGCCATCACCGGCGAGACGATCGGAGACCCGCAATGACGCTGCTGCGCACGTTCCTGGTGCAGACGAAGATGCACTTCCTATGGTACTTCCGGCGCGACGGCGAGATGATGTTCTGGACGCTGGCCATGCCGGTCTTCTTCCTGGTGCTGTTCTCGTTCGCGTTCTCGGACGGCAAGACGTCGCGCTCGGCGCAGTTCCTGGTGCCGGGGATCATCGGCGCGCAAGTGCTGAGCTCGGGCTTCTGGGGCGTGGGCGTCATGCTCGCCACCTTCCGCGAGAAGCACCTGCTGCGCCGGGTCTACCTCACCCCGGTGCCGGCCTGGGTCTTCTTCGCCTCGCTGGTCGCCTACCGCGTCGCGCTGCTGGCTGCGCAGGCGCTGATCCTGGTCGCCGCGGGCGCGCTGCTCTTCCACGTCCGCATCGTCGGCAACCCGCTGGAGATCCTGGCCGTGCTGGTGCTCGGCACGGCCACGTTCGTCTCGCTGGGCACGATCATCGGCGCGCTCGCCCGCACCACCGAGAGCGCGAACAACATCGCCTCGATCCTGACCGTGCCGCTGGCGTTCCTGTCCGACGCCTACGTGCCGATCGACCGCTTTCCGCACGCCGTCAGCTCGACGCTGCGGCTGCTGCCCTCGACCCAGTTCGTCGACACCTTCCGCGACGTCTCGACTGCGGGCGCCTCGCTCACCCACTACGGCGCGTGGATCCTCGCCCTGGTGCTGTGGGCCATCGCCGGCACGCTGATCAGCGCGCGCACGTTCCGCTGGGTGTAGGCGCTACGATGCCGCGCTTTCCGCGCCGTTCTCGGCCGCGGCGTTCTGCTCGGCGTGGCGCCTGCGCAGGCTCAAGGGGCGCATGTCGGTCCAGGTGCGCTCGACGTAGGCCAGGCACTCGTCCTTCTCGCCCTCGAAGCCGGCTCGGTACCAGCCGGCGGGCAGCTCGCGGTCGGCGGGCCAGGTGGAGTACATCTCTTCGTCGTTGAGCACGACTATGTGGCGCATGCGGCGATCTCCAGGGCGGCCTCCTCGTCGGTGAGCCGCTCGACCTCGTCGAACGCGCGCTCCACCTCGGAGGCGGGAAGGGCTTCGGCCAGGCTCGCGACGACCGTGCGGGCGAGCTTGGCGACCGTCGAGGGCTGCTCGAACATGCGGCGCAGCGGGACGTCGACCGCGAACTCGCGCCGCAGGCGCGACACGACCTGGGTGGCGAGCAGCGAGTGCCCGCCCAGCTCGAAGAAGTTGTCCTCCGCGCCGACCTCGCCCGCGCCGAGCACCTCGCGCCAGATGGCGGCGATGGCCGCTTCGAGCGCGCTGCGCGGCGGGACGAGCGTGTGTTCCGCGTGCTGGCTCGCCTCGGGCGCGGGCAGCGCGCGCCGGTCGACCTTGCCGCTGGGCGTCAGCGGCAGCACGTCGAGCGTGACGAACGCGGCCGGGATCATGTGCTGCGGCAGCCGCTCGGCCAGGAACCGGCGCAGCTCGGCGCTGCCGGCGGCCGCGCCGGGCGCGGCGACCAGGTAGGCCGCAAGCGAGACGATGCCGCTGACCGGGTCGCGGTGGTCGATCACGGTCGCGTGGCGCACGCCGGGGAACTCCAGCAGCACCGCTTCGATCTCGGCGGTCTCGATGCGGAACCCGCGCACCTTCACCTGCTGGTCGAGCCGGCCCAGGAAGGCCAGGTCGCCGTTGGGCAGCAGGCGCACGCGGTCGCCGGTCTTGTACATCCGCGCGCCGGGCGCGCCGAAGGGGTCGGGCAGGAAGCGCTCCGCGGTCAACGCGGGGCGGTCGAGGTAGCCGCGCGCGACGCAGTCGCCGCCCATGTACAGCTCGCCCACGATCCCGACCGGCACCGGGCGCAGGCCGTCGTCGAGCACGTAGGCCCGGGTGTTGTCGATCGGCCGCCCGATCGGCGGCACCGCCGGCCAGGTAGAGTGCGGTCCCGCGAACGGGTAGTCGGTGCAGACGTGGGTTTCGCTCGGGCCGTAGTGGTTGCGCAGGCCGACGTCCAGTTGCGCGAGCGCGCGCAGCGTCACCGGGGTGAGCGTGAGCTGCTCGCCCACGCACACGATCTCGCGCAGCGCGAGCGGCCGCCCCGCGTTCAGCAGCGCGTCGAGCACGCCGGGCAGCGCGACCGGCGGGAGGAACATCCGCTCGACGGACTGCGCGGCGATCACCGCCGCCAGCGCGTCGAAGTCGCCCCGCTGCTCGTCGTCGACCAGCACCAGCGTGCCGCCCGAGGTCCAGGCGAAGAACATCTCCTGCAGCGACACGTCGAAGCTGAGCGCCATGAACTGCAGCACGCGCGCGCCGGGCCGCAGCGCGTCGGCCTTGGCCTGCCACTCGACCAGGTTGACCAGCGGGCGGTGCGCCATCGCGACGCCCTTGGGCCGCCCGGTCGAGCCCGAGGTGTAGATCAGGTAGGCCAGGTTCTCGTCGCTCGCCGCGCACGGCGGCGCGCCGTTCTCGTACGATGCGATCGCCTCGCGCTCGGCTTCGAGCACGACGACGCGCGCCTGCGAGGGCGGCAGGCGGTCGCGCAGGCCCTCGCGCGTCACGACCAGCGCGGTCCGCGAGTCCTCGAGCATGAAGGCCAGCCGCGCGGCCGGGTAGGCCGGGTCGAGCGGCACGTAGGTGCCGCCGGCCTTCCAGATCCCCAGGATCGTGACGAGCATGTCGAACGAGCGGTCCAGGCACATCCCGACCCGCACTTCCGGTCCGACGCCGTTCGCCTGCAGGTAGCGCGCGAAGCGGTTGGCGCGCTCGTCCAGCTCGCCGTACGACATGCGCCGCTCGCCGAACACCGCCGCAGCCTCGTGCGGGTTGGCCCGCGCGCGGGCCTCGAACAGCGCGTGCGCGCCGACCCGCGGCACGTCCGTGCGCGGCCCGCTCCAGGCCGCTTCCAGCGCGCGCCGCTCGGCCTCGTCCATCAGCGGCAGGTCGGCGATGCGCTGCTCGGGCTCGCTCGCCAGCGCCGCCAGCGCGCGCTGAAAGCGCGCGATCAGGCGGGTGATCGTCGCGGTGTCGAACAGGTCGCGGTTGTACTCCAGCTCGCCCACCAGCCCGTTGTCGACCTCGGCCATGAAGAGCGACATGTCGAAGCGCGCGTTGCCCGCGATCACGGTCGGCTCGTCCGAGTCGCCCGGGTCGCCGGCCATGCCGTTGGCCATGGTGGGCAGGTTCTGGAGCGCGAACAGCACCTGGATCACCGGCGTGTGGGCCGGGTCGCGCTCGGGCTGCAGCTCCTCGACCAGCTTCTCGAACGGCAGGTCCTGGTGCGCGTACGCTTCGAGCGTCACCTCGCGCACGCGCTGCAGCAGCTCGCGGAAGGTCGGGTCGCCCGAGAGGTCGGTGCGCAGCACCAGGGTGTTGACGAAGAAGCCGATCAGGGGCTCGATCTCGGCCCGGTTGCGGTTGGCGATCGGGGTGCCCAGCACGATGTCGGTGCGCCCGGTCCAGCGCGCCAGCAGCACCTCGAAGGCCGCCAGCAGCGTCATGAACGTGGTCACGCCGGACTTGCGGCCCAGCTCCGCGAGCTGCTGCGCGACCGGCTTGGGCACGCGGAACAGCTGCGTCTCGCCGTTGAACGTTTGCAGCTTGGGGCGCGGGCGGTCCGTCGGGAGCTCGATCGTGGGCGGCGCGTCGGCCAGCTTGCGGCGCCAGAACTCGATCAGCGCCTCCAGCTTCTCGCCGCGCAGCTCGTCGCGCTGGCGGCGCGCGAAGTCGCCGTACTGCAGGGTCAGCTCGGGCAGCGGCGAGGGGCGGCCGCTGGAGAACGCGGCGTAGAGCTGGTCGAACTCGCGCAGCAGGATGCCCATCGACCAGCCGTCCGAGACGATGTGGTGGGTGGTGAGCAGCAGCACGTGCTCGGTGTTGCCGGCCCGGACCAGGCTGGCCCGGAACAGCGGCCCGCGCACCAGGTCGAAGCGGTGCTCGTGCTCGGCCGCGGCGAGCCGGTCGAGCTCGCGCCGGCGCTCGTCCTCGGGCAGCCCGCGCAGGTCGATCAGCGGCACCGGGAAGTCGCCCGGCGGCGCGACGTGCTGCACCGGCTGCCCGTCCACCACGCGGAACGTGGTGCGCAGCGCGGCGTGGCGGCGCACGATCTCGCGCACCGCGGCCTCGACGGCGCGGGCGTCGACCGAGCCCTGCAGCGGCATGCGCAGCGGGATGTTGTAGACCGGCCGCTCGGTCTCGTACTGGTCGAGAAACCACAGCCGCTGCTGGGCGAACGAGAGCGGCGGCGGGCCGTCGTGGGTCACGGCGGGTGGCGCGCCGGCCGGAGTCTCCTCGTGCGGCAGCAGCTCGCCCAGCAGCGCGCGCCGCTTGGCCGAGAGATCGAGTCGTTTGGCCATCGTCAGGCGCTCGCGCCCCCGCTCTCGCCCAGCATCGTCTCGACCTCGTCGTCCGACATCGAGGCGACCTGGAGCAGGATCTCCGCGGTGCGCTCGACGCGCGGCCCGCTGGCCTCGTCGGCCAGCATGCTCTCGGCCAGCTCGGCGACGGTCGGCGTCTCGAAGATGCGCCGCAGCGGCAGATCGACCCGGAACGACTCGCGCACCCGCGACACGACCTGCGTGGCGAGCAGCGAGTGCCCGCCCAGGTCGAAGAAGTCGTCGTGGATGTCGACCTGCGCGAGGCCCAGCACGTCGGCCCAGAAGCCGGCCAGCACTTCCTCCAGCGGGGTGCGCGGAGCGTGGAACGGCTTCTCGCGCACGATCTCGTCGGGCGAGGGCAGCGCGCCGCGGTCGATCTTGCCGTTGGGCGAGATCGGCATCGC
>JASLGJ010000489.1 GCA_030150085.1 Candidatus Elarobacter sp.
TCCTCGCTGGGCGCGCGCGGGCGCGAGGTGGCCTTGGCGCTGGGGCGCGAGCTCGGCCTGCGCGTGCCCGACCTGCCCTGGCACGCCGACCGCAGCCCGTTCGCGGGCGCGGTGAGCGCGCTCGGCCTGGCCTGCGGCAGCCTGGCGAAGTTCGCCCTCGACGTCGCGCTCCTGATGCAGACCGAGGTCGCGGAGGTGAACGAGCCGCACGCGCCCGGGCGCGGCGGTTCGAGCACCATGCCGCAGAAGCGCAACCCGATCGGCGCGGAGTACGTGATCGCCAACGCGCGCGCGGTGCGCGCGCTGGTGCCGGTCATGCTCGAAGCGATGGCGGGCGACCACCAGCGCTCGACCGGCCCCTGGCAGACCGAGGAGCTGGCCCTCCCGCAGGCCTTCGTCCGCGCCTCGGCCGCGTTCGCCCAGGCCGCGGCGCTGGCGCGCGGCATGACCGCCGACCCGGCGCGCATGCGGCGCAACCTGGCCGCGTCGGGCGGCCTGATCGTCGCCGAGGCCGTCTCGGCGGCGCTCGCGCCGCACCTCGGCCACGAGGCCGCGCACGCCCTCGTCGCGCGCGCCGCCGACGACGCGCGCGCGTCCGGGCGGCCGTTCCTCGACGCGCTCGCCGCGATTCCCGAGATCACCCGCCACCTCGACCGCGCGGAGCTCGAGCGCCGTCTCGACCCGGCCCGGTACACCGGCGAGGCGCAAGCCGTCGTCGACCGCGTCACCCACCTCGCCCAGCGCCCTGGAGAGCACCGATGAAACGAACCCGCTTCCTCGCCGCCGGCGCGGCCGCCGCAGCTGTCGCCGGCGCGCCGCGCTTCACCCTCGCCGCCGGTCCGGCCGCGACCGTCAAGGTCGGCTTCCTCGACTCGTTCAGCGGCATCTTCTCCGACCTGGCCGCCTACCACAAGGCGGGCGCGCAGCTCGCGCTCGACGACGCCAACCGCACCGGCCGGGTCAAGTTCGAGTTCGCCTACGGCGACGACGCCTCCAAGCCCGCGATCGCGACCAGCGAGGCGCGCCGGCTGGTCACGCAGGAGAACGTCGACGTGCTGTTCGGCGGCACGTCCTCGGCCAACGGCCTGGCGCTCAACGCGCTGGTGCTGGAGCTGGGCGTGTTCAACCTGCTGATCGGCGCGCAGGACTCGAGCATCACCGGCGAGCACGCGTCGCGCCTGAGCTACCGCTTCGGGCAGAACGTGCGCATGCTGCTGAGCCCGGTCATCAGCCGTTCGCTGGCGCTGGGCAAGAAGTGGTACTTCATCCAGGCCGACTACGCGCTGGGCAAGGACGCCTACGCGCAGTCGTCCGAAGCGCTGCGGCGCGCGGGCGGAACGGAGGCCGGGCACGACGTCGTGCCGCTGGGCACCTCGGACTTCTCCTCGCAGCTGACCAAATTGCGCAACAGCGGGGCGGACGTGCTGATGCTGTGCAACAGCGGCCTGGACGCGGCGAACACGATCAAGCAGTTCGTCCAGTTCGGGCTCCACAAGAAGATGAAGCTGTCCGGCATCTCGCTGGAGGACATCTACTACAAGGCGCTGCCGCTGGACGACATCGTGGGCGCGACCTTCCCGGTGCTGTGGGCGCCCTCGGTCTCGCCGGCCGCGCAGAAGCTGGCCGCGCGCCTGCGGCGCGACATCCGCGGCCCGGTCTCGGGCCGGCACTACCTCGGCTACATGGCGGCCAAGTCGCTCTTCGACCGCATCCGCAGCGCCGGCACGACCAAGGCCGACAGGCTCGCCGAGGCCTTCGCCAACTACGGCTTCGACGCGGCCAAGTCCAACCGCGCGCTCTACCACGGCTGCGACCACCAGGCCGCGCACGACACCTACGCCGGCTCCAGCGTCTCGTCCAAGACCTTCGCCCGCACGCAGTTCATGTACGACATCGTGGGCGAGGTGCCGGCCGCCGAGGCCGACGGCACCTGCGACTCGCCTTGGGCCAGAGCTGCCACCGAAGCGATGAGCAAGCAGAAGATCGCCGACCGCCCGAACTACACGCCCAAGACCGTCTGACCCCGGCGCGGTCTCGTTCTCAGAGCGGGGTCGGCTGGATCGTCCACGACCCGTCGGCGGCGAGCGTCGCATCCATCGACGAGATGCCGGCGGGGAACGCCAGCGCCTGCAGCGGCCCCCACTCCACCGTCACCGTCGTTCCCTGTTCGCTGACCTTGCCGAAGCTCAGGTAGTACTTTCCGCTCGGCTTGAGCTGGTAGGTCATGTTCGGCTGCGCCGCGATCAGCACGACCGGCGCGCCCGACTGCGCGAAGCCGACCGAGGCCATGCCGGGCGGGATGCTCGCGTCCGCGACGATGGTCAGCGTGCCGGACTGCTGCCCCTGGCGCTGGTCGCCGAACGCGAACGACGACACGGCGGTGTCGTACGCGAGCGTCACCTCGTTGTCGGTCTGCAGATCGCTGGGCAGGAGCTGCTCCTCGGCGACCTGCACGCCCGGAACGCGCGCCCCCGCGTCGGTCCAGCAGAACGCGTAGTCGGTCGTCCAGGTGAACGCGACGCTGCCGTCCGGGTTGGCGTACTCCTTGAGCCAGGCCTCGCCGGTGACCGGGCCGGCGTCGGACTGCACCACCGCGCAGTAGCCGCCCGCCGCGGACTGGTTGAAGAACCTCAAGCTCAGCGATGTCGCCATGAGCGGCCTCGTACGACCGAGCGCACGACAGGCCCTCGCCGCTCGCCCGTCCCGGTACTTGACGCGGCCCGGTTTTGGTGTTAACTCTTATATCAGTTCAACTTATATAAGACTCGTAGGCACGAGTTCGGAGAAACACCATGAACAGCCTGCTCGGCACCGCCCTCGGCGCGGCGCTCCTCGCCGCCGCCGCTACTCCCGCCCTGGCCCAGCCCGCGCCCGAGGCGCCCGTGGCCGTCACCACCTGCGCGGTCGCTCCCGCGGTGCGGACCTACAGCGAAGGCCCGCTCCAGGGCGCCGAGGGCGGCGACCTCGCGATCAGCTTCGTCAACCGGGCCGCCGTCGAGGCGACCGGGGTCCGCTTCTCGGTCCGCATCGGCCGCACGGTGCAGACGATCGACGACCGGGGCAGCTTCGCCGGCGGGATCCGGATCGACCGCGTCTTCAGCCCGGCCGGCGCCTCCTATGACGGCGGCAGCGCCTCGTGCGAGGTCGAGTCGGTCAGCTTCGCCGACGGAACGGTCTGGCAGCGCTGATCCCGCCCGGGGCGGGATGGTGGACCGGCGCCGTGCGGGAAGAGAACGGCGATGGCCGGCCGCCGCGGTAACTCGACCAAACCGGTGAACGCGCTGCGCGGGCACCTGCTCGCGACGCTCAAGTACGCGGCCGCCGCCTCCCGCATGGCGCTCGAGGCCGAGCTAGGCCAGCTCGGGATCACCCCGCAGCAGTTCCTGGCCCTGGTCGCGATCGCCGAGAACGCCGACATCTCCAACGCCGAGCTGGCCCGCTACGGCTACGTGTCGGCCCAGAGCATGAACGCGATCGTGGGCCGGCTCGAAGCGGCCGGGCTGATCAAACGGGTGCCCTGCCCGACCGGCGGGCGCACCCTCCAGACCCGCCTCACCGAGGCCGGCCGGAGCATGCTCGGGCAGGCCACCGCGCGCGCCTACGCGATCGAGAAGTACGTCCGCGACGTGCTGGGGAGCGACGAGCTCGAAGCCCTGACCCGCTCGCTGGAGCGCTTCACCGAGGCGCTGGCGCGGGCCGAGACGGTCAGCACGACCACCCGGCCCTGGAACGCCTACCTGCCCGCAGCCGAGGCCGAGGTCGCGGAGCGGCCCTTCCCTAGCGGCTAGGGCTGGGCCGCGGCCGCCCGTTCCAGCCCGGCGAGCGCCACCGCGACGTGGGCCTCGATCCCGGTCGCCATGCACTGCTCGTCGATGTCGAAGGCCGGGTGGTGGTTGGGGAAGGGGTGCGCCCCGTCGGCCCCGCCCAGGAAGTAGAAACACGCCGGCACGACCTGGGCGAAGTACGAGAAGTCCTCGCTGCCCATCACCGGCGCGATCTCGACCACCCGCTCCGCGCCCAGCGCGGCGCCCAGCGTGTCGCGCACGAAGGCCGCCTCGGCCGGGTCGTTGACCGTCACCGGGTAGGAGGGGTGCCAGTGCAGCGA
>JASLGJ010000004.1 GCA_030150085.1 Candidatus Elarobacter sp.
GTGCGCCCGGCGCGGCGCTGCATCGGCAGCTCGCGCCCGTCCGCGCTCGCGCTCGGGCAGGCGGCGTCGCTGACCACCGCGCGCGCGTGCGGCTTGCCGTCGGCGGCGTACTGCAGCCAAGCGGAGAGGAGCGCGGCGAGCACGCCTCAGCCTTCGCCGATGCCGCGCGCATTCCGGCCTGCGCTCAGGACCAGATCTTGAACATCGAGACGAGGAAGGCGATCAGCGCGCCCACGATGAGCACCAGGACGATGAAGAGCGCGATCACCGCGGCGCCGCCGAGCGAGAGCACGAGCGCGAGCGGGCCGCCGTAGCGGGCGTAGTGGCCGACGTGAGCCAGCGGGAGGGCCGCCGCGAGCGGGACGGCCAGCGCGAGAGCGAGTATCGCGTACGCGGCGAAGCCGGGGTCGATCCGGTCTCGGATGCGGACGGACGCGACGAGCACCAGCAGCGACAGCAGCGCGAGCTGCCATCCGCCGCCGCCGCCGGTGACCACCAGCCAGGACGCGTACGCGCAACCGGGGATGCTCGCGAGGGCGAGCAGGAGGACGACGAGCGCGGCGGTGCGGTGCATGACATCTCTCCTCCGATAGAAGCCGGGTACCGGCCCGGCGAGGGGTTACAGCGCCTTCACCCCCGCCACGACGTTGTCGATGGACTTCTTGGCGTCGCCGAAGAGCATCACGGTCTTGGGGTCGTCGAAGAGCGGGTTGTCGATGCCGGCGAAGCCGCTGTTCATCGAGCGCTTGAGGACGACCACGTTCTGGGCCTTGTCGACGTCGAGGATCGGCATGCCGTAGATCGGGCTGCTCTTGTCCGAGCGCGCGGCGGGGTTGGTGACGTCGTTCGCCCCGACCACCAGCGCCACGTCGGTGCGCTCGAAGTCGGGGTTGATCTCGTCCATGTCGTGGAGCGAGGTGTAGGGCACGTTCGCTTCAGCGAGGAGGACGTTCATGTGGCCCGGCATGCGCCCCGCGACGGGGTGGATCGCGTACTTCACCTCGACCCCGCGCTTCTCGAGCTGGTCGGCCAGCTCGCGGATCGAGTGCTGGGCCTGGGCGACCGCCATGCCGTAGCCCGGCACGACGATCACCTGGTTGGCGTAGGCCAGCATCGCGGCGACGTCGTCGGCGCTGGCGCTGCGGACGTTGCCGCCGCTCTTCGCTCCACCCGCCGCGGTCGTCGTCTTGATCGCGCCGAAGGCGCCGAACAGCACGTTGGTGACGCTGCGGTTCATGGCCTTGCCCATCAGCACGGTCAGCAGCGTGCCCGACGCGCCGACCAGCGCGCCGGCGATGATCAGCACGTTGTTGCCCAGCACGAAGCCGGTCGAGGCCGCGGCCAGGCCGGTGAACGAGTTGAGCAGCGAGATCACGACCGGCATGTCGGCCCCGCCGATCGGCAGCACGAACAGGATGCCGAGCACGAACGAAGCCGCCAGCGCGATCCAGAACCACTCCAGCAGCGGCGGCACGCCCGCCACCACCAGGCCCCACATGACCAGGATCGCGAGCAGCAGCAGCGCGTTGACGACCTGCTGGCCGGGGTAGGTGATCGGGCGACCCGTCATCAGCTCCTGCAGCTTGAGGAAGGCCACGATCGAGCCGGCGAACGAGATCGCGCCGACCACCGCGGTCAGCATGCTGGTGAACGAGACGTCGTAGCCGATCGCGGTGCCGGCGTTGAGGTACTTGAGCAGCTCGCCCGCGGCGACCAGCGAGGCCGCGCCGCCGCCCGCGCCGTTGAAGATCGCGACCATCTGCGGCATGGCGGTCATCTTCACGCGCTGCGCCGAGACGATCCCGACCAGCGCGCCGACGACCAGGCCGGCCGCGATCACCAGCCAGTTGGTGATGCCTTGGGTGAGCGTCGCGCCGACCGCGACCACCATCCCGGCCGCGCTGATGCGGTTGCCCAGGCGCGCCGTCTTGGGCGAGGCCAGGTAGCGCAGGCCGACGATGAAGAGAATTCCGGTGACGAGGTACGCGATGTCGACCGGGTTGACGAGCTGGGTGTCGGCCGTCACTTGGAGCCGTCCGCGGACGCCTTGGGCGCCGGTGCCTTGGGCCGGAACATCTGCAGCATCCGCTCGGTGACGGTGTAGCCGCCGAAGACGTTGAGCGAGGCCAGCACGACCAGCACGAAGCCGACGATCTGCCCGAGCGGCGCGTCGGCGGTGCCGGCGACGAGGATCGCGCCGACCAGCACGATCCCGTGGATCGCGTTGGTGGCCGACATCAGCGGGGTGTGCAGGGTGGTCGGCACTTTCGAGATCACCTCGACGCCGACGAACACGGCCAAGATGAAGATCGTCAGCTCGGTGAGCAGGTGTACGGTCATGCGGGCTCCGTCGGCGTGGTGGCGGGTGCGGGGCTAGGCGCTGGCGAGCGCGGCGCGGGTCGGCTCGTGGACGATCTCGCCGGCGCGCACGATCGTCGCCCCGCGCGCGATCTCGTCCGCGGGATCGAGCGCCAGCGCGCCGTCCCGGATCAGGTAGGTCAGCAGCGCCTGGACGTTGCGCGCGTAGAGCTGGCTGGCGTGCGTCGGCACCGTCGCGGGCAGGTTGAGCGCGCCGATGATGCTCACCCCGTTGTCGCTGGTGACGGTCTCGCCCGCGACGGTCAGCTCGCAGTTGCCGCCCGTCTCGGCCGCCAGGTCGACGATCACGCTGCCCGGGGCCATCGCGGCCACCGCCTCGCGCGTCACCAGCACCGGCGCCTTGCGCCCCGGCACGGCGGCGGTGGTGATCACCGCGTCCGACGCGCCGATCGCCTTGACCATCGCGGCGCGCTGGGTCGCGATCTCCTCGGGCGTCAGCTCGCGCGCGTAGCCGCCCTGGCCGGTGGCCTCGATGCCGGGGATCTCGAAGAACTTCGCCCCCAGCGACTGGACCTGTTCCTTGACCGCGGTGCGCGCGTCGTAGCCGGTCACCGCCGCGCCCAGCCGGCGCGCCGTGCCCAGGGCCTGCAATCCCGCCACGCCCGCGCCGATCACGAACACCTTGGCCGGCTGCACGGTGCCCGCCGCGGTGGTGAGCATCGGGAAGTACTTGGGCAGCGCGGCGGCCGCCAGCAGCACCGCCTTGTAGCCGCCGATCGAGGCCTGCGAGGAGAGCGCGTCCATCGCCTGGGCCAGGGTGGTGCGCGGGATCAGCTCCATCGCCAGCGCGGAAAGGCCCGCCGCGGCGTAGCGCTCGACCGAGCGCGGATCGCCCAGCGGCGCGAGAAAGCCGACCAGCGCGGCGCCGCGCGGGATCGCCGCGACCTCCTCGTCCGTGGGGCGGGCGACGCGGGCCACGATCTCGGCCCCGGCGTACCCCGCCGGGCCGTCGGCCAGCGGGGCTCCGGCCTTCTCGTAGGGGGCGTCGGGGTAGACCGCCGCCGCGCCGGCGCCGCGCTCGACCGTCACGGTGTGCCCGGCGCCGATCAGCTTCGCGACGACGTCGGGGACGAGGGCCACGCGGCGTTCACCCGGAGCGCGTTCCTTCGGGACGGCGATCTTCATGCGAGGAGTATCGCACCTCGGGCGCGCCGTCCCTTCGAGGCCCGCCGCCCCGGAGAGCGCTCAGGCGGCGTCGTCCGGCGGCGCGCGCAGCGCCAGCGCGGCCAGCGCGAGCGCGCCGAACCCGCCCAGGTGGAAGACGTGCGCGAAGCGCGGCCCGCGGCGCGCGAGGACGATCCCGGCATCGATCAGGCCGACCAGCGAGGACCAGGCCAGCGTGCGGCGCAGCGCCGCGCGCTCGCCCAGCGAAGCCAGGATCAGTCCGCCCAGCAGCACGTCGCGCGCGCCGGTGGCGCGCACGAACGCGCGCGCGTCCGCGTCCTCGTCCGCGAGCGGCAGACCGTACTGGCGCGCCGAGAAGCGCGGCGCGGCGAGCGCCCCGCTCCCGATCGCGATGAAGAGCGCCGCGAGCGCGAAGCCGATCGTGCGTGCCATGTCGCGGACTTGGACGCCGCGCCGGGCCGAACCGGCGTGGGGCTAGGCTTCGCGCGCGCCGCTCAGCGCGACGGCGTGGGCCAGGGTGCGCGCGCCGAGCTTCTCCTTGGCGACGGTCAGGTACGTTCCGACCGTCCGGTCGGCCAGGCCGACGCGGGCCGCGATCTCGGCCCGCCGCGCGCCGGCGGCGTAGGCGGCGAGGATGCGCTGCTCGAGCTCGCTCAGGTCGTGCTCGCGGCGCGCGTGGTGATACCCGTTTCGGGATGTCGTGGACATCGTGCGGCCAGCGTAGCGGACGGACTGTCCGAAAAACGTCCGTTAACCGGGGCCGGCGCGAGGCGCGGCGGCCACCCAGGCCGTACACTACCGCCCGGACCTCACTCTGACGACAAGCACAGGGCGAGCGTGATCGCGATTCGGCTGTTCGGCGTCCCCAGCGTCTCGCAAGGCGAGGTTCCTCTCGCGCTCGCGATGCCTCAGCGTGCCCTCGCGCTGCTCGGCTATCTGGCGACCCGCCCGGGCGAGGTGGTGCCGCGCGAGCACCTCGCCACCCTGCTCTGGCCCGACACGCTCGAAGCGGCGGGCCGGGCCAACCTGCGCCGCCACGTCCACCTGCTGGCCCGCGCCCTGCCGGCCGGGCCCGAGCCGTGGCTGCTCGCGAGTGCCTCGACGCTGGCTTGGAACGCGCGCGCGCCGGCCTGGGTCGACGTCGTGGCCTTCGAGCGCGCGGTGGGCGCGGGCAGCGAGCTGGAACTGGCGGTCGCGCTGCAGAGCGCGGACTTCATGCTCGGCTTCGACGACGACTGGGTCCTCGAGCGCCGCCTGCGCCTGCGCGAGCTGCAGCTCGAAACGCTCGCCGGGCTGCTGACCCGAGCCCTGGGCGAGCGCGACGACGCGCTCGCGATCGCCTACGCGCAGGCCATGCTGCGCTGCGATCCCTGGCGCGAGGACGCCGTGCGGCACCTGATCCGGCTGCGCCGCCAGGCCGGGGACCGGGCCGGCGCGCTGATCGAGTACGAGCGCTTCGCGGCGCGCCTGCGGGCCGAGCTCGACGTCGACCCCATGCCCGAGACCGTCGCCGAGTACGAGGACGTGCTGCTCGAAAGCCCGCCCCGCGCGGCCCGGCCCGCGGCCCGGCACGAGCCGCCGACGGGGCGCTTCGAGCTGCCGTTCGTGGGCCGCCAGATCGAGCTCGAGGAGCTCGAGACCGCGCTGGCCCGCGCGGCGCGCGGGCACGGCCGGCTGGTCCTCGTCGGAGGCGAGGCCGGAGCGGGCAAGAGCCGGCTCTTGGCGGAGTTCGGCGCGTACGCGCAGGGCCAAGGGGTGCTGTGCCTGCGGGGCGCGACGCCGATCGTCGAGGCCTCGCCCTACCAGGTCGTGGCCGAGACGATCGGCGCGGCCGCCGACGCGCTCGAGAGCGCGGTGATCGAGCCGATCTGGCTGGCCGCGCTGGCCGCCGTCGTGCCCGAGATCGGGCGCCGCCACCGCACCCTCCCGGCTTTGCCCGAGCTCGACCCCGAGCGCGAGCGGCGCCGCTTGTTCGAGGCGATCGCGGTCGTCCTGACCCGGCTCGCCGCGACCCGCCCGCTGCTCGTCGAGCTCGAGGACCTGCACTGGGCCGGGCCGGCGACGATCGCGCTGCTCGAAGACCTCACCCGCACGCTCGCCAGCCGCCAGATCCTGATCGTCGCGACGTACCGCGAGGAGGAGCTGGAGCGCGGGCACCCGCTGCGCACCTTCCGGCGCCGGCTGCTGCGCGAAGGGCTGGTCGACCGGGTCGCGGTCGGCCCGCTCGCGCTGCGCGAGGTCGAAGCGGCGCTCGCGCCGTTCGTCGCCGAAGCGGAGCGGGCCCAGCTCGCGCGCGATCTGCACGCCCGCACCGACGGCAACCCGTTCTTCCTGGGCGAGCTGGTGCGCGACCGGATCGAACGGGCCGGGGACGGCCGGCGCGACGAGACGCCGCCGGCCCTGCACGAGACGATCCGGGCCCGCCTGGGGCGGCTGAGCGACGGCGCCCGCGCGCTGACCGCGATCGCGGCGGTGATCGGGCGCGCGTTCGACGTCGACCTCGTGGCGGCGATCGGGGGCTGGCGCGAGCGCGAGCTGCTCGACGCGCTCGACGAGCTGGTCGAGCGCGGCATCGTGCGCGAGGTCGGCGCGGCGGGCAGCGACTACGCCTTCGCCCACCACCTGATCCAGACCACGGCCTACGCGCAGACCGGGCCGGCCCAGCGCAGCCGCCGCCACCGCCGCGTCGCGCAGGCGCTGCTCGACCTCTACCCCCAGCGTGCCGACGAGCTGGCCATCGAGATCGCGCACCACTTCGAGGCGGGCGGCGAGCCCGAGCTCGCGGCGCGCCATTTCGAGCGCGCCTCGGCGACCGCGCTGGCGCTGCTGGCGAACGACGACGCGGCCGGCTTCGCCTCGCGCGGGCTGCCGCTGGCCGCCGAGCCCGCGCTGCGCCGCCGACTGCTGTTCCTGCGCGAGGAAGCCAACGAGCTGCGCGGCCCGCTCGCCGCGCCGCTCGTT
>JASLGJ010000056.1 GCA_030150085.1 Candidatus Elarobacter sp.
CTCGAGAAGTACCGCGCGGCGAAGACGCACGATCCCGAGCTGTCGCGCGCGTACCGCGACGCGATGCGGCCGATCATGGTGACGACCTGCTGGGGCGAGGCCCAGACCGCCGCGCAGGTCGCGCAGATCATGACCAAGACCAACCGCCCCTCGGTGCAGTACTTCTACGCCACGCACGCGCTGGACGAGGTGCGCCACACCCAGGTCGAGTGGCGCCGCATCCGCGACCTCGACTTGGCCGACTCGCTCGACGTGCCGCGCGAGCAGACCGAGCTGTTCCGCTTCGTCAACGGCCTGCCGACCTTCGTCGAGATCGTCTACGGGCAGGTCTGCACGCTCGAAGCCTACTCCGCCCACGTGCTGTTCAACTCGATCATCGACCTGGCCAAGAAGCACGGCGACCTGGCGACCGCGGCGACCTACGAGTACGTGATGCACGACGAGGTGCGCCACATCGCGACCGGCCTGCGCATCGTGAGCGAAGCGATCGCGAGCGCCGACGATCCCGACGAGGCCCGCTTCCGCATCCTCGACCTGGAAGAGAAGCTGCTGCCGATCACGATCCGCAAGCTCGGGCGCGACTCCGCCATCGCGGGCTCGCTCCACGACAGCGGCCTGATCGCCGACAAGCGCACCTTCGAGTTCGACGGCTTCCGCCAGTACCTGGTCTTCCGCTCGAAGATCCCCAACCTGCCGCCGATGCGCTACAAAGGCCCCGACGGCTGGACTCCGGGAGACGCGCTGGTCGGGGCGGCCTAGTGAGCGGTCTTGGTGCAGCGCTATCGGCGCCGGAGCGCGATGCCGCCGCAACGCTCCACGGTGCGATCGTGGCCGGATTGTTCTCGACCCACGTGCCGCGCTTGATGATCCTCGACCCCGAAGCGCGGCGGGCGTACATGGGCAAGAACGTCACGACGTTCTACGACGCGCTGCCCAAGCTCTACGCCGAGCGGCTCGCGGGCCTGGACTTCGACACGTTCGTGGTGATCGACACGCACTGGCACTCGACGCTGGAGTTCATCCTCAACGCGCACGAACGGCACGAGGGCATCTACACCAGCGACGAGATCCCCTGGATGATCCACGAGTACGCCTACGACCACCCGGGCGACCCCGAGCTGGCGGCGCTGATCGCCGAGGAGGCCAAGGCGCGCGGCGTACCGGCCGAGGCGGCGGCGCACCGCGGGCTGCCGGTCCACTACGGCACGCTCAACCCCATGCACTACTACAACCCCGGTCCCGCGAAGAAGCGCGTGCTGCCGATCTCCGTGCTCGACACCGCGGAGATCGAGCCGAACCTGCGCTTCGGCGAGGCGCTCGCGGCGGCGGTGGCGCGCAGCGGCCGGCGGGTGGTGCTGGTCGCCTCGGGCGGGATGTCGCACCGCTTCTGGCCGCTGGCGACGATCCGCCAGCGCGCCAGCGCCGACCCGGCCGACATCAGCGACCCCGCCCTGCGCGCGTTCGACGAGCGCGTCATGGACTGGTGGCGCGCCGGCGACCACGCCGCGGTGCTCGCCCACGCCGAGGAGTTCCGCCGGACCTGCTCGCCCGAGGGCCGCTTCGCGCACTACCTGGTGCTGGCGGGCGCGCACGGCGGCGCGAGCTGGAGCGCGCGCGGCGAGCAGTTCGGGCGCTACGAGGCCGCGATCGGCACCGGCCAGGCGATCTTCTGGTTCGCGCCGTAGGGCGCTGGATGAAGCGTTCCGCCTTCGCCCTGGGCGCGCTCGCGAGCGTCGCCGTCGTGCGCGCGCCGGCCCGCGCCGCGCAGTGGTCGTACAAGTACGCCCACAACCTCCCGGTCGGGCACCCGCTCCACATCCGCACCGTGCAGATGTGGCACGCCGTGCGCGAGGCGACCGGCGGGCGGCTCGACGTCGCGGTGTTCCCCAACAACCAGCTCGGCGCCGACCCCTCGGCGCTGGCGCAGCTGCGGGCGGGCGCGATCCAGTTCTTCACCGCCTCGGGCGGGCTGATCGGCGGCGTGGTGCCGGTCGCGCAGATCGAGAACGTCGGCTTCGCGTTCCGCGACGCGAACGCCGCGCTGGCCGCGATGGACGGCGAGCTGGGCGCGTACCTGCGAAGCGAGATCGCGGCCCGCGGTTTGGTCGGCCTCGACCGCATGTGGGACAACGGCATGCGCCAGATCACCACCAGCACCAAGCCCGTGCGCGACGCGGCCGACCTGGCCGGGATGAAGCTGCGCACGCCGCCGGGCGCGCTGTGGGTGGACCTGTTCCGCACCCTGGGCGCGGCGCCCGCGCCGATCGCCGGCGCGGAGCTGTACACCGCGCTGCAGACGCGCGTCGTCGACGGCCAGGAGAACGCGCTGGCCGCCATCGAGGCGACCCGCATCTACGAGGTGCAGCGCTACCTCGCGCTGACCAACCACATGTGGGCCGGCTACTGGATGCTGGCCAGCGGCGAAGCCTGGAACGCGCTCCCGCCCGACGTGCGCGCGATCGTGCAGCGCGAGAACGCGCGCTTCGCGCTGCGCCAGCGGCGCGACGTCGCGCTGCTCAACGACTCGCTGGCCGACAAGCTGCAGCGCCGCGGCTTGGCGTTCAACGCGGCCGACCGGGCCTCGTTCCGCGCCCGCCTGGCGCCGTTCTACGCGAAGTGGAAAGGCGAGTTCGGCTCGCGCGCGTGGTCGCTGCTGGAAGCATCGGCGGGACGGTTGAGTTAAAGCACGGATGCTGAGCACACCGGCACATCGCGCCGGCGCATCGCGCGCACCGGCGCATCGCGTGCACCGACACGCCGCGCACGGCGTATCGCGATCGCGTGCTCGAGCGCGAATGAGAGCGCGGTGAGAAGGGGGCCCGCATTTGCCAGAAACGGCTCAGCCCTGCCCCAGCATCGCTGCCGATGAGGAGCGTAGAGGCCCCACTCGATCGGGCCTCGCTCCACGCGAGAAAGGATTCACCATGAGTTTCGGTGTGCAATCCATCACCGGCTCCGACCCCAGCCAGCAACCCGGCGCGAGCACGTCGACCAGCCTGCGGCCCTTCGCCAACCTGAACCTGACCGAGGACCAGCGCACCAAGATCCGCTCGATCCTCCAGAGTGCCAAGAGCCAGGGCACCTCGCAGGCCGACGTCGAGAGCCAGATCAGCTCGGTGCTGACGCCGGACCAGCAGGCCACCTTCCAGTCCGACGTGCAGAACGCACAAAGCGCTCGTTCGGGACACCACCATCACCATGGTGGCGGCGGACGC
>JASLGJ010000068.1 GCA_030150085.1 Candidatus Elarobacter sp.
GTGCAGGACGAGTTCGCCTACCAGAGCCACAAGCGCGCCCACGAGGCGCACGAGGCGGGCCACTTCGACGCCGAGATCGCGCCGATCAACGTCGCGACCAAGGCCAAGGGCAAGATCGTCGTCGACGCGGTGCCGCAGCAGGCCCGCGCGCGCGTCCCGGCGCTGGCCGGCGCGGCCGGGGCGAACGGTTCGGTGTGGGACCACGTCCCGCCCCAGAACATGGTCGCCGATCCCGCCCAGTACTCGCCCTACGTCGGCGGCGACGTGCCGTTCACCCGGGTCGACCGCGACGAGCCGGTGCGCAAGGACGCCTCGCTCGAGGCGATGGCCAAGCTCAAGCCGATCGACGCGGGCGGCACGATCACGGCCGGCAACGCGCCCGGCGTCAACGACGGCGCGGCCGCGGTCGTGCTCGCCTCGGCCGACTACGCGCGCGGGGTGGGCGCCGAGCCGCTGGCCGAGATCGTCGACCACGCCGGGGTGGCCTGGGACCCGCCGTACCTGGCGCTGGTGCCCGCGATGGCCGCCCAGACGCTGCTCGACCGGCACGGCCTGCGCGCGCGCGACGTCGCGGTCTGGGAAGTCAACGAGGCCTTCGCGGCGGTCGCGCTGACCTCGGCCGCGCGGCTGGGGCTGGATCCGAGCGCGATCAACGTGCAGGGCGGCGCGGTCGCGCTGGGCCACCCGATCGGGGCCTCCGGCGCGCGCATCGTGGGCGCGGTGGTGCAGCAGCTGCGCCGGCGCGGCGGCGGCTACGGCATCGCGGCGATCTGCTCGGGCGGCGGCCAGGGCGACGCGCTCCTGGTCCGGGTCGGCTAGTGCGGGTTCTGGTTGTCGGGGCGGGCCAGATGGGCGGCGGCATCGCCCAGGTGCTGGCCGCCAAAGGGCACGAGGTGCTGCTCAACGACGTCGACGAGGCGCGCATCCGCAAGGGGATCGACGGGATCGCCAAGCGGCTCGACCGCGAGGTCGACAAGGGCCGCATGACGGCCGAGCAGCGGGGCGAGGTGCTGACCCACATCGACCCCCGCCCGCACTTCCGTGACCTCGACGTCGAGCTCGCGATCGAGGCCGCGTCCGAGCACCTCGCGACCAAGCTCGACCTGTTCCGCGACCTCGACCGCAACACGCCGCCCGAGGCCATCCTGGCCTCCAACACCTCGTCGATCTCGATCACCATGCTGGGCGCGGCGACGTCCAAGCCCGAGCGCGTGATCGGGATGCACTTCATGAACCCCGTTCCGGTGATGAAGCTGGTCGAGATCATCCGCGGCCTGGCGACCGCGGACGCGACCTACGCGCACGTGCGCGACCTGGCGCTCGCGCTCGACAAGACGCCGGTCGAGGTGCGCGACTTCCCCGGCTTCATCAGCAACCGCATCTTGATGCCGATGATCAACGAGGCGATCCAAGCCTTGTACGAGGGCGTCGCGTCGGTCGAGGACATCGACACCGTGATGAAGCTGGGCATGAACCACCCGATGGGCCCGCTCACGCTGGCCGACTTCATCGGCCTGGACACCTGTCTTGCGATCATGGACGTGCTGCACGACGGCTTCGGAGACTCCAAGTACCGCCCCTCACCGCTGCTCAAGCAGTACGTCGCGGCGGGCTGGCTGGGCAAGAAGTCGGGGCGCGGGTTCTACGACTACGCGGGCGCGGCGAACGGCGCCGTGCCGCTCGCGGCGGGCGCGGGGCGATGATCGAGACGCGCGCGCCGGCCTACGAGCCCAGCGACGAGCAGCGCGCGATCGGCGCGGTCGCGCGCGAGGTCGCCGAGCGCGAGATCGCGCCGCACGTCGCGCAGTGGGACCGCGGCCACGTCTTCCCGCGCGCGCTCTACGGCAAGCTGACCGAAGCCGGCCTGATGGGGATGTTCGTGCCCGAGCGCTACGGCGGCGTGGGCGCGGACTACGTGTCCTACGCGCTGGCGATCGAGGAGCTGGCCAAGGTCGACGCGGGAACCGCGGTGACGCTCTCGGTGCACTCCATGATCTGCGGCGCGATCGCCGCGCTGGGCAGCGACGCGCAGAAAGAGCAGTGGCTCGAAGCGCTCGCCGCGCGCGACGTCATCGCCGGCTTCGGCCTGACCGAGCCCGACGCGGGCTCCGACGCGGCCTCGATCCGCAGCACCGCGCGCCGCGAGGGCGACGGCTGGATCTTGAACGGGCGCAAGCAGTGGTGCACCAACGGCGGGCACGCCGGGGTGATGATGGCGATGTTCCGCACCGGCGGGCCGGGCGCGAAAGGCATCAGCGCGTTCCTGGTCGACACTTCGCTGCCCGGCATCGTCGTCGAGAAGGTCACCGACAAGCTCGGCATCCACACCTCGAATACAGTCGACCTCGCGTTCGACGACGTGCGCGTGCCGGCCGGCGCGCTGTTCGGCGCGGAAGGAGAAGGCCTGTCGTCGGCGCTCACCACGCTGACCTCGGGGCGGATCGGAATCGCCGCGCAGGCGACCGGCATCCTGGCCGCGTGCCTGGATGCCTCGGTCGCGTTCGCCAAGGACCGCATCGCGTTCGGCAAGCCGATCGGCGCGTTCGAGGGCGTCTCGTTCAAGATCGCGCGCATGGCGACCGATCTCGACGCCGCGCGCTTGCTGGTGTACCGCGCCGCCGCGCTGGCCGACGCCGGGCGGCCGTTCGCGACCGAAGCCTCCAAGGCCAAGCTGTTCGCCTCGGGCAAGGCGCGCGAGCACGCCTCCGAAGCGGTGCAGATCCACGGCGGCTACGGCTACACGACCGAGTTTCCGGTCGAGCGCTATTACCGCGACGCGAAGATCACCGAGATCTACGAGGGCACCTCGGAGATCCAGCAAATGATCGTCGCGCGCAGCCTGCTCGGAAAATTGGATACAGCGCGCGGCTGACGAAGCGCGCCCGCCGCGCCCGCGGGCGTGCACGCATGAACCGAAGGTGAACGTTATCTGAAAGCGGCGTGAGAACGCCGACGTGCGCACGTGTCGGTGCGGTACGGCACGGTGATTGCATACATGCCGTGCGCGATGCGCGCATGTTTTGCATACAGCGCTGCGAGCGGCGATCGAGACACACGTCACGTTGGCGCGTATACAAAAAACGTCGCAATCCTCGTCGAAACTTGACGCGCGAGTGATCCTGATCGCTGGCAATTCGGTGCGAGTAAGGTATGATGGATGTCGTCGCCCTCGGGTGTAGGGGCGGTTCCGCCGGCTGGGTGTAGACGGCGGCGGCGAGTGGGTGTTCTCGCCGAAGATCTGCGGCGGCGCCGCGCCGGCCTCGGGCCCGCGGCGCCGCTTTCGTACGCTACCGTGCGGACCGCAGCGGCCAGGCCCGGCTGCGCACGCCCGCCGACGCGTGCGCGAGCGGCTGCGCGTCGAGCGGCTCGATTCCGGCCGCGGCGAGCAGGGTGTTCGCGCCGACGCTCGCGCGCGCTTCGCGCAGCGGCCACGGTTCGTGGGCGACGTCGCCGCGCAGCGCGCGCCCGCGCGGGCCGACGGTGTAGAAGCAGTAGCGCTCGGTCAGGAAGTGCTCGAGCGTGCCGGGCGCGGCCCTGCGC
>JASLGJ010000113.1 GCA_030150085.1 Candidatus Elarobacter sp.
CGGCGAGCGCGGCGAAGCCGGCGGCGGCGCCGAGCAGGCCGCGCCGGCTGGTGCCGTGCGCGTGCGGTCGAGACGAAGACATCGAAGATCCTTTCCGGATACGTGCGGCGACCTTCACCGCTGATGTGGCAGCAACGATACCCAGCGATGCTTGGACCACACTTGGCGCCCGCTGGCTGTTGGCCTCAGCAGCCCCGAGCGTGCCGATCCGCCCTCACCGCTTCGAACCGGCGATCCCCTCGAAGGCGAGCGCCGCGATCGCCCGCGCCACCGCCTCGCCGCTGAGCGCCGAGCCGCCGCGGTACCACTCCACCACCGAGTTGGACATGCCGAAGATCAGGCGCGCGGCCAAGCGCGCGTCGACGTCGGCGCGCACGTCGCCCTCGCGCTGGGCCTGGGCGATGATGCCGGTCACGATGCGGTCGAACTGGCGCCGCCGCTCGAGCGCCTCGCGCTCGCTGCGCGAGGTGCCGCGCACCCGGAACAGCACGGTCAGCTCGGGCAGCAGGTGCAGCGTCGTCTCGGCCACCCGGGCGACGATGTGGCGCAGCCGCTCCGCCGCGCGCCCCTCGGTCGCGCCGGGCTCGTCGAGGATCGCGAACAGCGCGTCGAGCGCGCGCCCCAGGCCGCGCTCGAGCAGCGCCTCCTTGCCGCTGACGTGGTGGTAGATCGAGGCCTTGGTGATGCCCGCCGCGCGCGCCACGTCGTCCATCGACGCGCCGTCGTAGCCGCGCTCGGCGAAGACCCGCAGCGCCACGTCGGTCAGCGAGTCGATGTCGTAGGGCCGGCGCGACTCGCTCACCCGCGCGGACCGTACGCGGACCCGAGCAGCGCGGCGGCGTCGCGCAGCGCGCGCTCGACCTGGGGCCGCAGCGCGTCGAGCGCCGCGGTGTGCTGCGCGAAGGGCGGCTGGAGCGAGCCGCTGGTGCTCCAGGTGAGGCCCCACACGCGCTCGCGCACGCGGTTGGTCTTGGTCAGCTGGTCCTCGTCGTTGCGCGGGTCGGAGGTCAGCTCGGCGCGCAGCGCGGCCAGCCGCGCGCGCTCCGCGGGCGCGGCGCCGCGGGCCCGCGCGTCGAGCGCGTTGAGGGCTCGGTCGAGCGCGTCCAGCCAGCCGTACGCCGTCGCGAGGTAGGCGTGGCGCTCGGCCCGCTGGGCCGCGCTCCACGGGCTGCGCGGGTCGTCGGCCAGGGTGAAGCGCTGCTCGAAGACCTGCCCGTCGCGGTGCAGCCGCGCGGTGTAGCTGCCGGGCAGCGCCTCGGGCCCGTTCGCCGGGCCGGCGTTCTGGAACGAGGTCCCGCGCCAGCGCACCGGACCGTCCTCCGTGCCGTCCCAGGTCGTGCGGTCGAGTCCCGGCTCGTTGCCGACGTAGTATTTCGCGCGCTCGTTCTTGGGCGGATCGGCCGGGTCGAACGGCACCTGCCCGCGCAGCGTGCGCACCACGTGCCCGCTCGCGTCGGCGATCTCGAACCAGGGCCGCTCGCGCGCCTTGCTCTTCTGGTAGAAGGTCAGCACCGCGCCGCTGGGCGCGTTGGGCGCGAACACGCGGTCGGCCGGGGTCGCGCCCTGGTCCGACGGCCAGCCCGGCCACAGGGTCGCCTCGCGCACCGGGAAGAACGCCGTGCCGGCGCGGCGCGCCGCGGCCAAGCCCTGCAGCGGCGCGAGGTCGTCGAGCACGTAGAAGCCGCGCCCGTGCGTCGCGACCAGCAGGTCGTTCGCGCTGGGCTGCACGCGCAGGTCGTAGACCGCTACGGTCGGCAGGCCGGCGCGCAGGCGCTCCCAGCGCCCGCCCCGGTCGTAGGAGAGCCACAGCCCGGTCTCGGTGCCGGCGTAGAGCAGGTCGGGCTCGCGCGGGTCCTGGCGGATCACCCGCACCGGCGCGTCGTGCGGCAGGTTCGCCGCGATCGACTTCCAGCTCGCCCCGTAGTCGTCGCTGAGCGCGACGTAGGGCGCGCGGTCGCCCAGCTCGTGGCGGTCGAGCAGCGCGAAGGCCGTGCCGCCCGCGTGCGGGCTGGGCTCGACCACCTCCACCCGGCCGTACTTGGGCCAGCCCGCGGGCGTCACGTCGCGCCAGTGCGCGCCGCCGTCGCGGGTGAGCTGCACCAGCCCGTCGTCGCTGCCGGTCCAGATCGCGCCGGCCTCCTTGGGCGAGGGCGCGAGCGCGAGCAGCGTGTCGTAGGTCTCGGCGCCCGAGAGGTCGAGCGTGATCGGCCCGCCCGACAACTGCTGGTGCTGCTTCTCGTTGCGGGTCAGGTCGGGGCTGATCGGGGTCCAGTGCCGCCCGCGGTCGCGCGTCTCGAACACGACGTTGCCGCCGAAGTACGCCACGTGCCCGTCCTGCGGCGAGAACGCCAGCGGCGAGTTCCAGTTGAAGCGGTAGGGCGACTCCGCCAGCGAGGTGGCCGAGCCGAACGCGTCGCGCGGGTAGGGCGTGACGTCGGTGCTCTGGCGCGCGCCGGTGTCGTAGATGCCGAGCACGCCGTCCTGCGCGTCGGCCCAGATCAGCGCCGGATCGAGCGGGTCGGGCTGCACGAACATGCCGTCGCCGCCGACGACGGAGTACCAGTCGCGGTTGGTCAGCCCGGTGCCGTTGCGCCCGGTCGTGGGCGCGCACCAGCCGTAGTTGTCCTGCAGCCCGCCGCACAGCGTGTACGGCTTGCCCAGGTCGAACCCGACGTGGTAGACCTGGGCCAGCGGGATGCGGTCGAGAAACGCCCAGGCCGCGCCGCCGCTGTTGCTCAGCACCACCCCGCCGTCGTTGCCCTCGATCATCCGCTTGCCGTCGCGCGACCACCACAGCGCGTGCTGGTCGGCGTGCAGGTTCTCGGCCAGGTGCTTCCAGGTTCGCCCGCCGTCCTGCGAGACCGTCATCAGCATCGACAGCGAGACGACCCGGTTGGCGTTGGTCGGATCGACCGCGAGGTGGCTGAAGTAGAACGGCCGCTGCTCGGGCAGCGTGCTGTCGGAGACCTTGCGCCAGGTGTCGCCGCCGTCGTCGCTGCGCCAGATCGTGCCGGCCTTCGACTGCACGACCGCGTAGACGCGGCGCGGGTCGCTCGGCGCCAGCGCGATCCCTATCCGCCCCAGCAGGCCGCCCGGAAAACCGTGCCCCACGATCTTGGCCCAGGTGCGCCCGCCGTCGCGCGAGCGGTAGAGGCCGTCGACCGGGCCGCCGCTGGTCGCGCTCCAGGGCGTGCGCCGGAACTGCCAGATGGCGGCGAACACGTTCTCCGGCCGGCGCGGGTTCCAGGCCAGGTCGGCCGCGCCGCTGGCGGGCCCGGCGTAGAGCGTCTTGCTCCAGTGCCGCCCGCCGTCCACCGTGCGGTACACGCCGCGCGCGGGCGAGTCTTTCCAGGGATCGCCCAGCGCGGCGACCAGGGCCCGGCGGGGGTCGCGCGGGTCGACCAGGATCTGCGCCACGTGCGAGGT
Organism: Candidatus Elarobacter sp.; assembly: GCA_030150085.1. GTDB lineage: Bacteria > Vulcanimicrobiota > Vulcanimicrobiia > Vulcanimicrobiales > Vulcanimicrobiaceae > Vulcanimicrobium. The sequence continues at coordinate 3,427 of JASLGJ010000113.1, forward strand.
GTCGGCCAAGCCGGCGTGCCGCCAGGTCTTCGCGCCGTCGCGGCTGAGGTACACCCCGTCGCCCCACGAGACGTCGTTGCGCGGGTTGGCCTCGCCGGTGCCGGCCCAGACCGTCCGGGGATCGCTCGGCGCGACCGCCAGCGCGCCCACCGCGCCGTAGCGAGGCCCGTCCCACACCGGGCGGAAGGCGATCCCGCCGTCGTCGGACTTGAACACCCCGCCGCCCGCGCCGCCGACGTAGTAGAGCTGCGGGTCGCGGTCGCTCCCGGCGACCGCCGTCACCCGCCCGCCCGCCGCGGCCGGCCCGAGCGCCCGAAACTGCACCCCCTCGGTGTCCGGGGCGGGCGTCGCGCTGGCGCGCGGTGCCGGCTTGCGCTCGGTTTCCGCCGCCGGCGCGGGGGCGGCGCGCAGCGGGAGCACCGCCGCGGGAAGGACGGCCGCGACCAGCGCGGCGGCGGCGAGGAGAGGCCCGATTCGCATCGCGGCCTGCTTCCGGCAGCGCGCCGGGCGGTTCCCGCCCGACCGCTCGGTAGGGAGGCTCGGGGGCCGGGGCCAAGCGTGTCGGCGATGACCCCGACGACGTCGACCGGCCCCGACCTCTCGCGCGAGCAGCTCCTGACGCTGTTCCGCAACATGCTGACCCAGCGAGCGGTCGACACGCGCGGCTTCCAGCTCAACCGCCAGGGCAAGATCGGCATCGCGATGGGCTCCGAGGGCCACGAGGCGGTGCAGTCCGGCACCGGCCTGGCCTTCCAGCGCGGGCGCGACCTGCTCTACCCCTACTACCGCAACACCGGGCTGATCCTGGCCTGCGGCTTCCCGCTGGTGACCCTGTTCCGCTCGCAGCTGGCGCGCGCGCAGGACTGCACCGGCGGGCGCTCGATCATCAACCACATCACCGGCAAGCAGTACGGCATCGCCTCGATCTCCTCGATCATCGCCGCGCAATGCACGCACGCCGTCGGCGCGGCCTGGAAGCTCAAGGCCGAGCGCGCGCAGGACCGGGTGGTGTTCTGCCAGTTCGGCGAGGGCGCGACCAGCCAGGGCGAGTGGCACGAGGCGCTCAACTTCGCCTCGGTCCACAAGCTCCCGGTGGTGTTCCTGTGCGAGAACAACCAGTGGGCGATCTCGACCCCGATCAGCAAGCAGATGCGCGTCCCGCAGGTCCACCGGCGCGCCGCGGGCTACGGCATGCGGGGCGTGATGTGCGACGGCTTCGACCCGGTCGCGGTGTACACGACCGTGCGCGACGCCCGCGCCTACGCCGCTTCGGGGCAGGGCCCAGTGCTGGTCGAGATGATGTGCTACCGCTTCCTCTCGCACACCACCGACGACGACGACCGCACCTACCGCACCCGCGACGAGGTCGCCGAGTACCGCCCTCACGACCCGGTCCCCAAGTTCGAGCGCTACCTGCTCGAGCACAACGTCCTCAGCGCCGAGGACGTGAGCGCGCTCAAGCGCGAGATCACCGAGCTGGTCAACCGCACCACCGACGAAGTCGAAGCCGAGCCCTACCCCGAGCCCCACACCCTCTACGGCAACACCTACGAAGGTCTCGACGACGCCTGGCTGGAGTAGCGCTCAGCGGCGCAGGGTGATCGAGCCGGTCACGGTTTCGCAGTCGACGCGCTGAGCGCCGTCGCCGAGGGTGGCGTGGGCGGTGGCGCCGGGGCCGTACTCGGGGCGGGTGACGGTGACGCCGTCGGCGCTGATGCCGCCGGTGAGGGTCTTGGCGTCGAAGGCGACGCCCGCGCCGCGCGGCAGCTCGACCTCGATCGAGCCGGTCACCGTCTTGGCGAGCAGCGTGCCGCGCCCGGCGTCGCGCACGCGCAGGCGGAGCGAGCCGTTCACCGTGCGCGCGCTGCCGATCTCGGGCGCGTCCAGGGTGATGCCGCCGTTGACCGCGGTCGCGCTGACCGGGCCGTCGGTGCGCGCGTCGATCGAGCCGTTCACCGTCGTCGCGTCCAGCCGCGCGCCGCGCGGGAGCGTGATGTCGAAGTCGACCGCGGTGTCGTTGTCGTTCGAGCGGCTCGCCCGGCGCGAGTCGCGCTCGTCGCAGCCGCGCGCGGCATCGGGCGGGTAGCGCACGCACACCAGCGTGCCGTCCGCGCGCTGCTCGACGTGGATCTGGACCTCGTTCGGATCGCCGTGCCGCGCGCGCTTGGTGGCGCGGATCGAGAGCCGCTCGCCCGCGCGCACGCGCACCCCGCCGTTGACGTCGCGCACGGTCAGGGTCTGGCCGGGCCGCAGCGCGCCGTCGTAGCTGAACGGCACCGCGGCGGCGAAGGCTAAAACTAAAAACATAGTTTCAACATACGGCGCCCTGCGCCCGATGTCAAGCTCTTGCGCGCGGCACGGCCGCCGGACCAGCTACGGCGGCAACGCCGCGTCAGCCGCCGCCGCGTCGTACACGAGCACGGCGTACGACATGACCGCCGAGGCGAACGAGTGGGGCTGGGCGAGCTCCTCGGCGAGCTCCTCGGGGGTGAACTGGACCACGTCGAAAT
>JASLGJ010000132.1 GCA_030150085.1 Candidatus Elarobacter sp.
CCAGCCCGTATGACCGCGGTCTGGGATAATGCGACGGGCACCGTGTCCGTTCGACACGGTGCCCGCGATGGTGTGACACAGGAGCCCCGACACGGCGACTCTATCACACCGGAACCGGTGGCACAATGCCGCCGGGCTGGAGCGGGCGGGAATCGAACCCGCGGAGCAACGGGTCTCGAGTCCGCTGCTTCGACACCATCGAACCGCCCCAGCGCCATGTCGTTCACGCGGGATCGGTGCGATGACAAGAGGTGGGAAAAGACGACGGGCACCGTGCCTTGCGACACGATGCCCGTGATGGTGTGCGCCGGATTCGAGACCCGCCACAAGGCGCTCCTCGCACACCGAAAAGAAGTTACCATATCGTCTCCGGCAACGCCATACCTAACTAGGAAGGCCCGCGCGTGAAGAAGGTTGTCAGCGTTTCGCTGGGGTCGTCGTCGCGCGATCACCGGGCGGAGGTGGAACTGCTGGGGGAGCGGTTCGACATCGCGCGGATCGGGACGGACGGCAGTCTGGACAAGGCGATCGCCAAGCTCAAGGAGCTCGACGGCACGGTCGACGCGATCGGGCTGGGCGGGATCGACGTGTACCTGTACGCGGGCAAGGACCGCTACGCGCTGCGCGACGGGCTGCGCCTGCTGGCCGCGGTGAAGACCACGCCGGTGGTCGACGGCAGCGGGCTGAAGAACACGCTCGAGCGCAACGCGATCGCCTACGTGCAGGACGTGCTCGGGGTCGACTTTCGCGGCAAGCGGGTGCTGATGGTCAGCGCGCTGGACCGCTTCGGGATGGCGCAGGCGCTGGTGTCGGCCGGGGCCGACGTGGTGTTCGGCGACTTCATCTTCGCGCTCGACCTCGACCGGCCGGTGCGGGGGCTGGACGAGTTCGAGGAGATGGCGCGCAAGTATCTGCCCGACGCCTGCAAGCTGCCGTTCCAGTTCTTCTACCCGACCGGCAAGAAGCAAGACCGCCCGCCGCAGGCCAAGTACCCCGAGTACTACGACGACGCCGAGATCGTCGCGGGCGACTACCACTTCATGCGCCAGTTCATGCCCGAGCGGCTGGACGGCAAGACGATCATCACCAACACCGTCACCGCCAAGGACGTGGACTTCCTGCGCGAGCGCGGGATCGCGCGCCTGATCACCACCACGCCGGACTTCGGCGGCCGCTCGTTCGGGACGAACGTGGTCGAGGCCGCGCTGCTGGCGATCCTGGGCAAGCGGTGGAGCGACGTGACCGAGGACGACTACACCCGGCTCCTGCGCGAGCTCGACCTCAAGCCGCGCGTGATCGCGTTCCAGCCCGCGTGATCCGGCGGCTGTTCGCCGTCCAGCACTACGTCGCCGACGAGCAGCGCTCGAAGCTGCGGCGCGTGCTGGGCGTGCCCGGGTTGATCTCCGTCGGGCTCGGGACGATGATCGGCGGCATCTTCACCACGATGGGGGTGGGCATGCTGGCCGCCGGGCCGGCCGTGCTGGCCTCGTTCGTGCTCAGCGGGCTGGCCTGCGTGTTCGTCTCGCTGTGCTACGCCGAGCTGGCCTCGATGGTGCCGGTGGCGGGCAGCGCGTACACCTATGCCTACGCGACGCTGGGCGAGCTGGTGGCCTGGATCATCGGCTGGGATTTGATCCTGGAATACGGCATCTCGGTGGCGCCGGTCGCGGCCTCGTGGTCGGGCGCGGTGCAGGCGCTGCTGCAGAACGTCGGTCTCGCGCTGCCCGCGTCGCTGCAGCACGCCGACCTCGCGCACGGGGCGATCGACCTGCTCGCGCTGCTCGTCGTCGCCGCGATCGCTGTTCTGCTCGCGCTGGGGATCAAGGAGTCGGCCTCGACCAACAGCGCGCTGGTCGTGATCCAGGTCGTTGCGATCGTGATCTTCGTGCTGGCGCTGGTGGGCGCGGTGAAGCCGTCGCACTTCACGCCGTTCGCGCCGCAGGGCTGGCACGGCATCGTCAACGGTGCGGCGCTGGTGTTCTTCGCCTATATCGGTTTCGACACGGTCACCGTCGCTTCGGAAGAAGCGCGCAACCCGGCGCGCGACGTGCCGCGGGCGGTGATCGGCTCGCTCCTGATCGGCCTCGTGCTCTACCTGGCGATCGCCTACGTGACGGTCGGGATCGTGCCCTGGCAGTCGGTCGACAAGGACGCCGCCATGTCGGACGCGGTGCGCCACGCCGGCAATGCCACCTGGCTCGCGACGGTCGTCGCGCTGGGCGCGGTGGCCGGCACGACGACCGTCATGCTGACCTCGCTGCTGGGCCAGATCCGCATCTTCTACGTGATGGCGCGCGACCGCATGCTGCCGCCCTGGGTCGCCGCGGTTGACCCGCGCCGCCGCACCCCCGTGGTGACGACGCTGGTGACCGGCGCACTCGTCGCGCTGCTGGCCGGGATGGTGCCGCTGGACATCCTGCTCGCGCTGGTGAACATCGGCACGCTGTCGGCCTTCACCATCGTCTGCGCGGGCGTGCTGGTGCTGCGCGTGCGCCGGCCCGAGCTGGAACGGCCGTACCGCGCGCCGTTCGTGTGGCCGGTCGGCATCCTGGGCGGCGGCCTGTGCCTGTACCAGATGATCGGCGGGCTCTCGGGCGGGACGTGGCTGCGCTTCGTGCTGTGGCTGCTGGTGGGGCTGGTCGTGTAAGCGGCGTACGGCTACCGCAACTCGCGCCTGCGCGCCGCGAGCGCGCGCCCGCGGGACGCGACCGTCCCGGCCGACGTTGGACCCTAGGTTCCAGCCGAGTTCGGTTGCGCGGCCCGAGCCGCGCTCCGGCTCGCAGGCGAACGCCTCCGGCAAGCCGCACCTCGTCCGCGTTCTCGCGCTGCGCGACCTGATCGTCGTCGCGGCGGCGGCGATGGGCCCGGCGTTCTCGCTGGCGACCACGATGGCGGCGATGATCGCGGCCGCCGGGCGCTGGACCTGGCTCGCGCTGGCCATCGTCGCCGTCTTGATGGCGATGATCGCAGTGGGCTACCGCGAGCTGGGCGAGCGGATGCGCGACGCCGGGTCGTCGTACGCCTGGATTCGGGCGGCGTTCGGGCCCGAGACCGGGGCCTACGGCGCCTGGGTGCTGCTGGTCGCCAACGCCTTCGCGGTGCTCGCCACCGCGCTGCCGGCCGGGACGTACACGCTCGACCTGCTCGCGCCCGGCCTGGCCGGCAACGCGCTCGCCGTCGCGCTGGTGGCCTGCGCCTGGACGCTGGGCAGCGCCATCCTCGTGTGGTACGGGCTCAAGCCGACCGCGCTGCTGGCCTTCGCCCTGCTCGCCGCCGAGGTCGTGGTGCTGGCCGGGGCGGCCGGCCTGTCCGCGGCGCACCCCCGGCCGGACGCGGTCGCCTTCACCCACGGCGCGCCGACCTGGGGCGGGATCGTCGCCGCGATCGTGGTCGGGATCTGGATGATCGACGGCTGGGAAGTCTCGGC
>JASLGJ010000134.1 GCA_030150085.1 Candidatus Elarobacter sp.
GGGAGGGTCCGCCGCTGCTCGAGACCGAGCCGGCCGCCTGGGACACCGTGATGCGCGAGATGCTCACCACGCACTTCGTGTTCGCGCGAACCTTCGTGCCCGAGCTGCTGCGCGCGCCGGGCGGGCTCTACCTAGGCATCGGCGGCGGGGCGGCGTTCCACCCCATGCCCGGCGCGAGCATCGTCTCGGTCGCCGCCGCCGGCCAGCTCATGCTGACCCGCGCGCTGGCGACCGAGCTGCGCGGCGCCGACGTGCGCATCCGCGAGCTGGCGGTCAACGGCCCGATCCACACCCGCGAGTCCGCCGCGTTCGCCGACCCGGCCTGGATCACGGCCGACGACGTCGGCGGCGTGGTGGCCGAGCTGGTTCGCGACGGCCGCACGACCTGGCCGCGGGCACGGGTCGAGGGCCCGGTGGTGGTGATGGATCCCCGGGCCCGGACCGAGCCGGTGCGGCCGTGAGCCGGTGAGGCGGGCGCCGTCGGCTCGGGTGAGTCGGTTTCTCTTCTTACGTTGAGTAACGGAAATAGCGATTATCGACACTATACCGGCGAGGGAGAAGGGGCGGGAGCGCGGGAGCGAGCGGCGACTCGGACCGTCAGGCCGATGAAAGCCGGTGGCGAATCCGGTCTCGATGCATGGGAATCGGTTTGGCCGGGCCGTCGCTCTGGGCGGCGCGGCCGTCATAGCGGCGCTTGCCGGCGCGGGCACGGCCTCGGCGGATGCCGTGGACGGGACGGTCAACCCGGCCGGCGCGCTTCGGCTCGTGAGCCGCCCGCTGACGTTCACGAAGCTCGGTAAGGCGAACGCCAAGACGTTTCAGGTTACCGAGCCGTTCTACACGCGCACGTTCAACGCGAGCTCGACGAACTGCGGCCAGGGCGAGCGCGCCATCGCGGCCTTCACGCCGCAAGCGACGGCCGGCCCGACCGGCACGTTCACGGTGACGCCGCTGAACCCGGGCCAGTGCTCGATCACGGTGAGCGACGACGGCAGCGGCTCGGTCCGCGTGCAGGTCGACGTGACGGCACCCGCGCCGGCGTCCCCGCGCTGATCCGGACGCCACGATGATCCAGGACGACCTCAGCCGCGCCGCCGGCAGCGAGCCGGCCGATCCCGATCCGCTCGAGACGGCGGAATGGCTCGAAGCCTTCGAGGCGGTCGCACGCGCCGGCGGCAGCGAGCGCGCCCGCGACCTGCTGCGGCGCATCCAAGCGCGCGCCGACGAGCTGGGCATCCCCGCGCCGGTCGCGGCGTCGAGCTACCGCAACACGATTCCGCTCGAGCGGCAGCCGCCGTATCCGGGCGATCTGGCGCTCGAGGAGCGCATCGCCGCGCTGGTTCGCTGGAACGCCCTGGCGATGGTCGTGCGCGCGAACCGCGCCTACGGCGACCTGGGCGGCCACATCGCGAGCTACGCCTCGGCGGCCGAGATCTTCGAGATCGGGTTCAACCATTTCTTTCGCGGCGGCGGTGACGGCGATCTGGTGTTCTTCCAGCCGCACTCGTCGCCCGGCGTGTACGCGCGCGCGTTTCTCGAAGGCCGGTTGTCCGAGGACCAGCTCGCGCACTACCGCCAGGAAGCCGGCGGCCTCGGCCTGTGCTCGTACCCGCACCCCTGGCTGATGCCCGAGTTCTGGCAGGTGCCGACCGGCTCGATGGGCTTGGGGCCGATCTCCTCGATCTACCACGCCCGCTTCATGCGCTACCTGGAACACCGCGCTCTCGCGCCAACCGCGGGCCGGCGGGTGTGGGGCATCTTCGGCGACGGCGAGATGGACGAGCCCGAGTCGGTCGCCGCGCTGACGCTGGCCGCGCGCGAGCGCTTGGACAACCTGACCTGGATCGTCAACTGCAACCTGCAGCGCCTCGACGGGCCGGTGCGCGGCAACGGCCGGATCGTCGACGAGCTCGAACGGCTCTTCCTCGGCGCGGGCTGGAACGTGGTCAAGGTGCTGTGGGGCAGCGAGTGGGACGGCCTGTTCGCGCGCGACGCCGGCGGTGCGCTGGCGCGGCACCTCGGGCGGACGACCGACGGCGAGTACCAGACCCTGGGCGCCAACGACGGCGCGTTCAACCGCGCGGCCTTCTTCGGCCGCGACCCCGAGCTGCGCGCGCTCGCCGCCTCGCTGAGCGACGACGAGATCCACCGCTTGCGGCGCGGCGGGCACGATTTCCGCAAGCTGTACGCCGCGCTGGACGCGGCCCGGCGCGAGCGCGAGCGGCCCACGGTCGTGCTCGCCCTGACCAAAAAAGGCTACGGGATCAGCAGCGCCGAGTCGCGCATGACGGCGCACCAGGAGAAAAAGCTCGACCTCGACGGCCTGCGCGCGGTGCGCGACCGCTTCGCGCTGCCCCTGAGCGACGACGACCTCGCCGCGATGCGCTTCGTGCGGCCGGCGGCGGACAGTGCCGAGGAACGGTATCTGCGCGAGCGCCGCGCGGCCTTGGGCGGCGACTTGCCCGCGCGGCGCCCGCGCGGGCCGGCGCTCACGGTGCCGCCGGTCGAGCGCTTCGCCAGCTTCGCGACCGCGGCCGGCGGCAAAGAGATGTCGACCACCGTGGCGCTCGTGCGCATGCTGACGAGCTTGCTGCGCGACCCGGTGCTGGGGCGCGCGATCGTGCCGATCGTGGCCGACGAGGCGCGCACGTTCGGCATGGACGGCCTGTTCCGCCAGATCGGCATCTACGCCCCGGGCGGCCAGCTCTACGACCCGCAAGACAACGGCTCGCTGCTCTCGTACCGCGAGTCGCACGACGGCCAGCTCCTCGAAGAGGGCATCACCGAGGCCGGCGCGCTCGCGTCGTGGACCGCCGCGGCGACCGCGTACAGCGTCCACGGCGTCACCCTGCTGCCCTTCTACATCTTCTACTCGATGTTCGGCTTCCAGCGCGTCGGCGACCTGATCTGGGCCGCCGCCGACCAGCGCGCGCGGGGCTTCCTGATCGGCGCGACCGCGGGCCGCACGACGCTGGGCGGCGAGGGCCTGCAGCACCAGGACGGGTCGAGCCACGTCGTCGCGGCGACCGTGCCCAACTGCCGCGCGTACGACCCCGCCTTCGCCTACGAGATCGCGGCGATCGTGCGGCACGGCGCGCACGTCATGCTCGAGCGCGGCGAGGATGTCTTCTTCTACCTGACCGTGACGAACGAGCGCTACCCGCAGCCCTCGCTGCCGGCCGGGGTCGAGGACGACATCATCCGCGGCTGCTATCGCTTGCGCACGGTCGGCGAGCCGGGCGCGGCGCGCGTGCGGCTGCTCGGCTCGGGCGCGATCCTGCGCGAGGCCGACGCCGCCGCGGACCTGCTGGCGGCGGACTGGAACGTCGCCGCCGAGGTGTGGAGCGTGACCAGCTTCGCCGAGCTGGCCCGCGAGGCGCGCGAGACCGAGCGCGCCAACCGGCTTCACCCCGAGCGCCCGCGCGCGCTCAGCCACCTCGAGCGCAGCCTGCCCGGCGACGTGCCGATCGTGGCCGCGACCGACTACGTGCGAGCCTACCCGCAGACGATCGCCGCGTACCTGCGCGCGCCGTTCGTCGCGCTGGGCACCGACGGGTTCGGGCGCAGCGACACGCGCGCCGCGCTGCGCCGCTTCTTCGAGATCAGCCGCTACGACGTCGCGGTCGCGGCCCTGGACGTGCTGGCGCGCCAAGGCGCCGTTCCGCCCGCCACGGTCGCCGCGGCGATCGCGCGCTACGGGATCGACACCGAATCCGCGCCGAGCTGGCTGCGCTGACGGGAATCGCGCGCGAGTCACGGAAATACCACGGCGATGGCGACCAAGCGCGGCCCGGTCTACGAGGTTCCGGAGTACCGCTCGGCCGATCCCGAGATCGCGCGCTTCGCCGAGCAGTACCTGCTGATCCGCGGCACCACGCCGCGCACCCGCGAGGCCTACCAGCGCGACCTCGAGCACTACGGCGCGTTCCTGAAATCGACCGCGCTGGGCACCAAGCTCGACGAGAAAGCCCCGCCGCCCTACGAGCAGCTCGCGACCGCGAAGTACGCCGACATCCTGGCCTACCAGACGTTCCTCGCCCGCTCGCGCCGCTACGCGCCGCGCTCGATGCGGCGCAAGATCGCCACCCTGCGGACGTTCTACAAGCACTTGCGCACCAGCGGCCGGCGCGACGACAACCCCGCCGCCGACGCGATCCTGCCCAAGATCGGCAAGCCGCTGCCCAAGGCGATGCACGGCGAGGAAGTCGCGCGCGTGTTCGCCGTCAAGCCGCTGGCGAACCTGAACGACATGCAGCGCAAGCGCGACCGCGCGATCCTGCAGTGCCTGTGGTCGTGCGGTGTCCGCCGCGCCGAGCTGGTCGGCCTGGATTTGACCGACGTCGACCTCGACGGCCGCCAGCTGCGCGTGGTCAAGGGCAAGGGCAACAAGGACCGCTACGTCCCGATGACGCCCGAAGCGGTGAGCGCGATGCGCGACTACCTCGGCGTGCGCCCGCGCGCCTCGGTGCCGGCGTTCTTCGTCGGCCGCGGCGACCGTCGCCTGAGCGCGGCGGGAGTCTACAAGATCGTCCGCACCTACATGCAGCTCGCCGGCATCACCGAGCACGCCTCCCCGCACACCTGGCGCCACACCGTCGCTACGCTGATGCGCGAGCGCGGCGCGGACCTGCTGTTCCTCAAAGAGTTTTTGGGCCACGAGTCGACCGCGACGACCGAGATCTACACCAAGATGGCACGCAGCCGGTTGCGCAGCGAGTTCGACCAGTTCCACCCACGCGAGGACGTGTAGGGGGAAGCGCGTTCTGCTCGCCCTTCTCCTCCGCTCGCCGGTCGCGTTCTAGCGCCTATGCGCGCGACGCCGCTTCGCGTGCTTTCATCAGCGCGGTGACGGTCTCGTTGTACGGTGTCGGCACCGCCGCCCGCCGTCCGGCTGCGACGACCGCGCCGTTGATGAAATCGATCTCGGTCGGGGCTCCGGCGCGCAGGTCGTTGAGCATCGAGTTGTCCAGGTCGGCGGTCTGCTCGACGATCGTGCGCACGTAGCTCCAGGGGTCGGTGAAGGGGAGCGGGATGCGCATCGCGTTGGCGACCGTGGCGGCTTCTTGCGCGAGCGAGCGGGCGACTTCGCCGGCGTGCTCGTCGGTCAGCACCACGCCGTTGGGCTTGGCCAGCAGCGCGGCGACCGGGTTGATCGCGGCGTTGGCGATCAGCTTGCCCCACAGGTGGGGGCGGATGTCGTAGGCCGTGCTGGCGCGGAAGCCGGCGTCGACCAGCAGGCGGGTGATGCGGTTGCAGACCTCGGGCGAGGCGCCGGCGCTGCCGAGCACCGTCGTGCCCTCGCCCAGGCGCCGCACCTCGCCCGGCCCCAGCGTCAGGGCCGACTCGGTCGTGGCCCCGATCGCGAGCGAGATCGTGCCGCCCAGCGCGGTCTTGATCGCCTCCTCGTTGCCCAGCCCGTTCTGGAGCGAGACGATCGCCGCGGCCGGGTCGAGCTCGTTGGCGAACGGGCGCAGCGCGCGCAGGGTGTCGGTCGCCCGCACGAACACGAACAGCGCTTGCACGCCGAACAGCTCGCGCGGCTCGGCGGTCACCCGCGCCGGGCGGGCCTCGCCGTCGACCCGCAGGCCGTCGCGCCGGATCGCCTCGACGACCTGGCGGTTGCGCTCCAGCAGCACGACCTCGTTGTCGCGCGCGAGCCGCTCGCCGAACAGCGTCCCCAGCGCGCCCGCGCCGACGATCCCGATCCGCATGCTAACGCGGCCCCGCCTGCGCTCGGTCCATCACCACGTTTGCCTCCTCATCGTGCTCTCGCCCTCGCTCTCGGCCGGCGGCTCATCAGCCCGATCAGGAGCACGCCCGCGCAGAAGCCGCCGATGTGGGCGAAGTACGCGGTGCCGCCTTGCGATTCCGCCGCCCGGCCGCCCAGCGTGCCGAAGCCGTTGAGGAACTGGGTCAGGGCCCAGATGCCGATCACCAGCAGCGCCGGGAGGCGCAGGAAGAGCGGGAAGCAGCCGATCGGGACGATCGTGCGCACGCTGGCGAAGGGAAAGTTCACCAGGTACGCGCCCAGCACGCCCGCGATCGCGCCCGAGGCGCCCAGCGAGGGCACGTGGCTGCCCGGCCCGATCGCGACCTGCGCGGCGTCGCCCGCGATCCCGCACAGCAGGTAGAACGCCGCGAAGCGCAGGCTCCCGCACAGCGCCTCGACCTGCGGCCCGAACACGAACAGGAACAGCATGTTGAACGCGATGTGCAGGAAGCCGCCGTGCAGGAACATCGAGGTGATGACGGTCAGGGCGGGAACCGGCGGCGAGGGCGGGTCGAGCACGATCCCGTTGACCAGGTCGTAGGGGATCAGCGCGAAGGCGTTGATGAAGCGGTCGAGGTCCGGCGCGCTCAGCTCCTGGACGAACACCCACACGTTGGCCGCGATCAGCGCGTAGGTGACGAGCGGAAACCCGCGCGGCCGCTCGTCGTCCCCGATCGGGATCACGCTAAAACTGGTACTGCAGGCCGAACGTCGTGCGGCGGCCGGTGCGCAGCGCGTCGCGCTCGCCGCCGAACAGCGTGAGCCCGTTGCCGAGGTTGTAGTTCGCGTAGGCGTCGGTGGTCGGGCGGCGCAGGTCGTAGACCCGGCTCTCGAGGCTGAAGCCCTTGCCCGGCACCGGCGCGTAGACCGCGCGCGCGCCCAGGCGCGAGTACAGCACCCCGCCGCCGATCTGCAGGCCGGGCTTGACCGTCGCCATGCCGACGAAGTTCATCGAGGACGCCGGTCCGCCGATGTCGTTCGCGCCGGCGAACAGGTACGTCGAGCCGCGCGGCAGCGCGATCAGGTTGACGTCGGTCTGCGGGCCGCGGTCCTTGGTCAGCAGCGGCGAGCTGGCGCTCGCGGCGTGCTGGCGGTCGAGCTCGGAGACGCGGATCTGCAGCGCGATGAGCTGGTGGACCAGCGTGCCGACCTTGTTCTTGACGTTGCCCTGGATCGTGCTCGGTCCCGGCGAGGTGCCGGGGCGCGGCGCGCCGGGGCCGGTGCCGCCGGGGCGCTGCGGGTAGGTGCCGTTGGGCAGCGGCGAGCCGGCCGGGGCGGGCGTCGCGCCGGGATCGATCCCGTAGACGTGCGAGGTCCCGCCGAACTGCGCGAGCACCGAGTTGGCCTTCTGCGCCGCGGCGTCGACGTTGGCCACGGTGTCGCGCAGCTGGGCCTGGGTCTGCGGGTTGCCGGTCACCGTGCGCAGGTCGCCCGCGATCGACGAGAACGTCGTCGCGGTCTGCGCGATGCCCTGGGTGGTCTGCAGGATGTTCTGGCGGAGCTGGGGGTCCGCGGCCAGGCTCGCGACCTGGTCGGCGGTGCGGTTGAGGTCGTGCGCCGAGGCGTCGAGCGAGGCCACGATCGCGTCGACGTGGCCGCTGTTGCGGCGCACCGTGCTGTCGAGCTGCTGGCTGACGTCGACCAGGTTCGCGCTGCCCTGGTTGAGGGCGATCTCAAGGGTGTTGCTGAGCGTGTCGATGCGGCGCGAGAGCCGGCCGAACTCGGCGTTCGCGTTGGCCGAGAGGGTCTCGCCGTTGGCCAGCAGCGACTGGACCTGGTTGAGCAGCTTGGGCTCGCGCTGCTCCAGCACGGCCAGCATCTCGTCGAGCCGCTTCACCTCGCCCTGGCCCTGGTCGAGCAGGTCCTGGATCGTGGCCGGGTTGGTGCCCTGCGGCATCTGGTCGACCGGCAGCACCTCGCGCGGCAGCACCGCCACAGCGGGCGGCGTGCCGCCGGGCTGGCTCAAGGTCGAGGCGACGCGCGGCACGATCTCCAGCGTCGCGTCGCCGGTGAGCGGGAGCTGGATCAGAAAGCGCGAGTCGCGCGGCACGCTGACGCTGTTGTTGATCGCCATGATCACGCGCACCGAGAAGTCGGGCAGCAGGTCGGTCGAGTCGACCACCCCGACCACCACGCCGCTCTCGTAGACCAGCGCGCCCTTGTGCAGGCCGGCGGCCGACTTGAAGTGGACGCCGATCTTGTAGCGCCCTTGGGTGCCCACGTTGGCGAGCACGAAGAACACCGCGAACAGTCCCAGGAGCGCGACGATGGTGAAGAGGCCGACGGCGGCTTGTCTGTTCATGAGATCAGATCGGGATCGGCCCGACTTCGCTCCCCTGCAAGAATTGCTGCACGATCGGGTTGGGCGAGCGGCGAATCTCGTCGACGGTGCCGTAGGCCACGATGGCTCCCTCGAACAGCAGCGCGATGTAGTCGGCCATGATGTAGATGCTCTCGAGATCGTGCGAGACGACGACCGCCGTGCCGCCCAGCCGCTCGCGCAGCTTGACGATCAGGTCGGTCAGGACGTGGGTGATGATCGGGTCGAGCCCGGTGGTCGGCTCGTCGTAGAGCACGGCCTCCGGGTTGGTGACGACGGCCCGCGCGAAGCCGGCGCGCTTCACCATCCCGCCCGAGAGCTCGGAGGGAAAGCGCGCCTCCACGTTCGCCAGGCCGACCGCGTCGAGGTTGGCGGCCACGACCTGCCGGATCTCGGCCTCGGGCATGGCGGTGTGCTCGCGCAGCGGCAGCGCGACGTTGTCGCCGATCGTGAGCGAGTCGAACAGGGCCGCGAACTGGAACGAGAAGCCGATCTTGCGCCGCAGCTCGATCAGCTCGCGCTCGCGCATCCCGGTGATGTCCCGGCCCTTGACGAGAACCCGCCCGCTGTCGGGCTTCTTGAGCCCGTTGAGCAGGCGCAGGATGGTCGACTTGCCGGCCCCCGAGAGCCCGATGATGCAGGTGATCGCGCCCTCGACGATGTCGAGGGAGAGGTTCTGCATCACGATCTTGCTCCCGTAGCGGACGCAGACGTCCTCCAGCCGGGCGTAGACCGGGCGCTCAGCTGTTGCCATACAGCACGTACGAGAGCGCGAAGTTGAAGATGAAGATCAGGATGATCGAGATGACGACCGCGCTGGTGGTCGACTTGCCGACCCCCGCCGCGCCGCCGCGCGTGCTCAGGCCCTGGTAGGCGCCGACGATCGCGATGATCACCGCGAAGACCAGCGACTTGACGAGGCCCTTGAGCACGTCGCTGAACGGCAGCACCGCGCGGGCCGAGGTGATGAACGACTCCTGCGAGATGTGGGCGTAGACGCCCGCGACCCACATCCCGCCCACGATCGAGACGATGTCGGCCACGACCGTCAACAGCGGCAGCATCAGGACCAGCGCGACCAGGCGCGGCACGACCAGCATGCGGGTCGGCGACAGGCCCAGCGCCTGCAGCGCCTCGATCTGCTCGGTCACCACCATCGAGCCCAGCTCGGCCGCGATCGCCGCGCCGGTGCGCCCCGCCACGACCACCGCCGAGAGCATCGGGCCCAGCTCGCGCGCGGCCGAGAAGGCGACCGCGCCGCCGACCAGGTTGCCCACCCCGTACTGCACCGCCTGGACCGCGCTCTCCAGGGAAAACACCATCCCCGTGAAGAGCGAGGTCAGCAGCACGATCGGCCAGGACTGCACCCCCAGCAGGTACGCCTGGTCGAACGTCTCGCGGAAGCGGATGCGCAAGCCGACGATGAAGCGCAGCGAATCGACGAGCAACTCGGCGACGCCGCCCGCGTAGCCGAAGATCCCGGTTGTCTCGCGCCCGACCTCGTCGAGGACCTTCATTCGAGGCCGGGTTCCGCGAGCGCGTCGAGGACGCCTCGCACCGCCTCCACGCGCTTGGCGACCACGCCGCGTTCCGCGGTCAGGTTGAACTGGAGCTGGTAGAGGCGAGCCAGCTCGCGGTCGACGTGGCGCAGCTGCCCGGCCGCCTCGGCCGCGTAAGGCTCGAAATAGCGCCGCACCGCGCCCAGGTAGGCCCGCACCTCGGCCGGGTCCGGCTCGCCCGCCGCCAGCGCCGCCGCCATGCGGTCCTGCGCGGCGCGCATGGCGCGCTCGGTGATGTGGAACGCGCCGACCGTCGCGACCAGCGCGGCCAGCCGCTCGCGCTCAGCCACGGGCGAGCGCGTCCCGCTGGCGGGCGAACAGCTCCCGGATGCCGCCCTCGGCCAGCCCTAGCATGGCGTCGAGCTGGGCCCGGGTGAACGGCTCGCGCTCGGCCGTGCCCTGGACCTCGACGAACCCGCCGGCGTCGGTCATCGCCACGTTCATGTCGACCTCGGCCGTGCTGTCCTCGGCGTAGGGCAGGTCGAGCACCGGCGTGCCCTTCACGATCCCGACCGAGACGGCCGCGATCTGGCCGCTCAGCGGCCACTTCTGCTTCTTCTCCGGGTCGAAGTGCTTGCGCAGCGCGAGCGCCAGCGCGACCCAGGCCCCGGTGATCGAGGCGGTGCGCGTCCCGCCGTCGGCCCCGATCACGTCGCAGTCGACGATGACCGTCCGCTCGCCCAGGCGGTCGAGGTCGACCACCGCCCGCAGGGCGCGCCCGATCAGGCGCTGGATCTCGTGCGTGCGCCCGCCGAGCTTGCCCTTGACCGCTTCGCGCGCGTTGCGCTCGGGCGTGGCCTGTGGCAGCATGGCGTACTCGGCCGTGATCCAGCCCGTCCCCCGCCCGCGCATCCAGGGCGGCACGCGGTCCTCGATGGTCGCCGCGCAGATCACGCGCGTGCTCCCCATCGACACCAGCACGGACCCGTCCGCGAAGCTCAGATACCCCGGCTCGAACGACAGGGGGCGAAGTTGGTCGGGCGCGCGCCCGTCGAGTCGAGTAGCCACCGGATCGGTCGTTCCCACTCGGCGAGCGTGTTTCCGTCTTTCTCCGGGCGCGGTCGAGCCGCTACTCGACCGTCACCGTCTTGGCCAGGTTGCGGGGCTGGTCGACGTCCTTGCCGTCGATGTCGGCGATGTGGTAGGCCAGCAGCTGGAGCGGGATCACGTTGACGATCGGCGAGAGCAGCTCGTCGACGCGCGGCACCCACAGCACGTGGTCGGCCAGCGCGGCCGCTTCCTCGTCGCCGTGGTTGGCGACCAGGATCACCGGCGCTTCGCGGGCCTTGGCCTCGGACAGGTTGGAGAGCATCTTCTCCCGCACGCGGCCGTCGGTGACGACGCCGATCACCGGCGTCTTGCTGTCGAGCAGGGCGATCGGGCCGTGCTTCATCTCGCCCGCGGCGTAGCCCTCGGCGTGGATGTAGCTGATCTCCTTGAGCTTGAGCGCGCCTTCCAATGCGGTGGGGAAGTTGACGTAGCGGCCCAGGAACAGCACCGACTTGGCCTTGCGGACCTTCTTGGCGACCTTCTTCACGTCGTCGGAGGTGTTGAGCACGACGTCGACCGCGGCCGGGAGCAGCTTGGTGCCCTCGGCGATCTGGCGCAGGCGCTCCAGCGGCGCGGACTTGCGCACGCGCGCGATGTAGAGCGCGAGCAGCGTCGCGGCGATGGCCTGCGAGACGTAGGTCTTGGTCGCGGCGACCGAGATCTCGGGGCCGCCGCGGGTGAACAGCGTCGCGTCGGCCATGCGCGCCAGGTGCGAGCCGACCACGTTGCAGATCCCGATGATCGGCGCGCCCTCTTCCTTCGCGATCTTGATCGCCTCGATCGTGTCGGCGGTCTCGCCGGACTGCGACATCGCGATCGTGAGCGTGCGGGCGTCCATGTAGCGATCGCCGTAGCGGAACTCGCTGGCCAGCTCCATCTCGACCGGGATCTTGCACAGCGCGCGCA
The DNA here is from genome assembly GCA_030150085.1 of Candidatus Elarobacter sp. GTDB lineage: Bacteria > Vulcanimicrobiota > Vulcanimicrobiia > Vulcanimicrobiales > Vulcanimicrobiaceae > Vulcanimicrobium. Next base: position 11,606 of record JASLGJ010000134.1, read on the forward strand.
TCAGGTACATTCCGACCATGCCGGCGTTGTAGGCCGTGCCGCAGCCGGTGATCGAGATCTTGGTCATCGCGCGCAGCACGATCTCGTCGATCCTCAGCTCGGAAGCCAGTTGAACGTCGTGGCTCTCGTCGATCCGCCCGGCCAGCGTCTCCTTGATGACCTGCGGCTGCTCGAAGATCTCCTTGAGCATGAAGTGCTTGAAGCCCGACTTCTCGGCCGAGGTCGCGTCCCAGGAGATCTGCTGCACGTCGCGCTCGATCGGGTTGCCGTCGAACCCGGTCAGCACGTAGCCGTCGCGCCCGACCTCGACCACCTCGCCCTCCTGCAGGACGATGATCTTGCGGGTGTACTGGAGCATCGCCGGGATGTCGGAGGCGACGAACATCTCGCCCTCGCCCAGACCGACGATCAGCGGCGTGGCGCCGTTGCGGGCGAAGATCAGGCGCTCGGGCGTGTCGGCCGAGATCACCCCCAGCGCGAACGCGCCGCGCACCAGCGCCAGCGTCTCGCGCACCGCGGCGACCAGGTCGCCCTTGAAGCGCGACTCGATCAGGTGCGCCAGGACCTCGGTGTCGGTCTCGCTCTTGAAGACGTGGCCCTGGGCGAGCAGCTGCGCGCGCAGGGGCGCGTAGTTCTCGATGATCCCGTTGTGGACGACCGCGAAGCGGCCGGTGCAGTCCATGTGCGGGTGGGCGTTGGCGTCGGAGGGGCGGCCGTGGGTGGCCCAGCGGGTGTGGCCGACCCCGGTCGAGCCGTGCAGCGCCTCACCGTTGGCCAGCCGAGCCGCCAGGTTGGCGAGCTTGCCCTCGGCCTTCGAGCCCGACAGGTGCCCGGCCGGGTCGATCACCGCGATGCCGGCCGAGTCGTACCCGCGGTACTCCAGCCGGCGCAGCGAGTCCATGATGATCGGAACGCTGTCGCGCTCCCCGACGTATCCGACGATTCCGCACATGCTCAGTCCCCTCCGTGCCGCCCGGCCGCTTTCCCTACTTGATGCCTTCGCGGGTGCGCTTGTAGGGGATCTTGCCCAGGCGCACCTCGTTGAACGCCGTCGAGACCGGCTTGTTCGCGTTGACCCGGTCGGTCAGCGGCTCGGCGCCGTTGTTGAGCTGCTTGGCTCGCTTCGTGACGACGTTGACCAGGGAGAATTTCGAGTCGACGTGCTTGAGCAGGCCGTCGAGATCGCCGAATACGCTGTCGCTCATGGTTTAGCTGTCTTCCAGTTCTTTGAGTCGGGTTTCGGGGTAGCGATGGATGCGGTACCGCTCTGCCCGCACGATCGCTTCGAGATCGTCGACCGCCTGGAGCGGCCGC
>JASLGJ010000151.1 GCA_030150085.1 Candidatus Elarobacter sp.
CGACATGCCGTGCATTCGGCCGTCGACGAAGAAGCCGGTCTTGGTCGTGGTCCACGCGAACGCGTCGCCCAGGCCCAGCTCCGTCACCAGAGCGCGGGTCGCGGCGTCGGAGAGCAGGGTGACGTGGTAGTGGCGGTCCCAGGTGACGTCGCCGAGCTGCCAGGCCGAAGCGAGGCCGCCCAGCGCGGGCGCGGCCTCGTAGACGGTCACCTCGTCGCCGGCTTGCGACAGCCGCAGCGCGAGCGTCAGCCCGAGCATGCCGCCGCCGACGACCGCGCTGCGCATCAGACCGTCGCCGGCCGCGACCCGGCTGCGCCGTCGGCGAAGGCGCCGTCGCGCACGCCGTAGGCTCGCCCGCAGGCCGCGCAGGTGCCCTGCGCGTCGCCCGAGACGCCGGCCGCGAAGCGGTGCACCACCTCGCCGCAGCGGCAGACCAGGCCGATCACGCGGGCCGGGTTGCCGAGCGCGAGCGCGTGGTCGGGCACGTCGCGGGTGACGACCGAGCCCATCCCGACCATCGCGAACTCGCCGATGGTCAGGTCGCAGCCGATCGTACAGTTGGCGCCGATCGTCGCGCCGCGCCGGACCAGGGTCGGCAGGGTGTGCTCGTCGACGTCGGACGAGCGCAGCGCGCGCAGCTCGGGATCGGTCGCGCGCGGGAAGCGGTCGTTGGTGAAGACGGTGTGGGCGGCGATCATCACCCCGTCCTCCAGCGTCACCGCCGAGCAGATGTAGACGAACGCGTTGATCTTGCACAGGTTGCCGACCCGCACGTCCGGCGCGAGATAGGTCTTCTCCCCGACGATGCAGTTCGCGCCGATCGACGTGCCGCGGCGGACGTGCACGTTGTCCCAGATCGCCGTGCCCGCGCCGATGCTGACGCCGTCCTCGACCAGCGCGGTCGGGTGGATGCGCGTCATGCCACCGCCACCGCCGCGGGCGAGCTGGTCACCGGCACCCAGCGGTCGGCCCGCAACGCGGCGTAGGCCGCCTCGATGACGTGGACCGAGGCCAGGGCGTCGAGCGGGCCGATCGCCAGGCTCTGCTCGCCCCGGATCGCGGCGGCGAAGTTGTCGTGCTGGGCGCGGAACGCGCCGAGCTTGTCGTAGCCCGGGCCGAACTGCTCCCACGCCCCGCCCCCGCTGCGCCGGCGCGAGGCGCGCCAGCCCACTTCGAGCGTGCCCTCCGAGCCGTAGAGGGTGAAGAAGGCCGGGATCTCCTTGCGCAGGCTCCACGACAGGTCGACGAAGCCGACCGCGCCGCCGTGGGTGCGGATCTCCAGGTGCACCGTGTCCTCGACCGGGATCGGCTGCACCGGGCGCGCGGCGAAGGCGCGCACGTCGTCGATCGCGCCGAGCAGGAAGCGCACGATGTCGACCGAGTGGGTGCCGTTGTCGATCAGCACCCCGCCGCCGCTGATCTCGGGGCGCACGTTCCAGCGCTCGCGCATGTCGACGTACGAGGCGAAGGTGTTCTCGAACATCACCACCTCGCCGATCGCCCCGCTCGCCACCAGCGCGCGGGCGCGCACGACGTCCTCCACGTAGCGGAACTTCGAGGCCATGGTCACGATCCGACCCGCTCGGTCGGCCGCTTCGAGCATCCGCCGCGCGCTGGGCGCGGTGAGCGCGAAGGGCTTCTCGCACAGCACGTGCAGGCCGCGCGCCAGCAGGGCCAGGGTCAGCTCCTCGTGCGTGGCGGGCGGGCTGCACACGATCGCCGCGTCGGCCGCCAGCGCCGCGGGCAGCGCGCCCACGTCGCCGTAAGCCGGCACCCCGGCCGCCGAGGCGAGCGCGGCGGCGCGCTCGAGCGCCGGGTCGACGACCGCCACCAGCTCCGCGCGCGCGGACAGGGCGAGCGCCTCGGCATGAGTCTTGGCGATCGCGCCCGCGCCGACCAGGACGACCCGGACCCGGGCGCTCATTTCGCCAGCTCCGCGACGCCGGCGCGCACCGCGGCCGCGATGTAGTCGACGTGCTCTTGGGTGTAGCGCTCGTTCCAGGGCAGCACCAGCACGTGCTCGAGGGCCTGGAACGTGCCGGGGAAGCGAGCCGCGTCGTAGTCGACCGCCTCGGGCCGGGCCAGGGTGAACGGCCAGCGGCTGGTCCCGAAGGTGACCTGATCGCGGATCACCGCGCAGCGGAAGGCCGGTTTCTGGATGTAGCGCGGGGCGCTCGCGATGCCGCGCGCTTTGAGTTTGGCACCCAGGCCCACCGCGCCGCCCTCGACCTGCGCCGGGTCGACCATGAGGATGTACTTCCAGTACACGTGGACCGCGTTCGGCGCGACCACCGGAGGAGTGAGGCCGGGCAAGCCGGCCAGCTGCGCGGTGAGCGCGTCGGCGGTCGCGACGCGCGCGCTCACCGCGCCCTGCAGCTTGGGCAGCTGGGCGTTGGCGACCGCGCCCTGCAGCTCGGTCATGCGGTAGTTGGGGGCCAGGAAGTAGTGGTCGGGCTGGGCGTCGCCGTAGCCCCAGGCCTTGTTGACGAACAGGAACACGCGCCGCGCCAGCGCGTCGTCGTCGGTCGCGACGAAGCCGCCCTCGCCGGTCGTGATGTGCTTGCCCTGCTGCAGGCTGAAGCACGAGAGGCGCCCGAACGTGCCGACCAGCTTGCCGTTCACCGTCGCCAGATACGCCTGGGCGCAGTCCTCGATCACCGGGATGCCGCGCTCGTCGGCCAGGGCCTGGATCGCGTCCGCCTCGGCGGGGTTGCCGAACAGGTGCGTCACGACGATCGCGCGGGTGCGCTCGGAGAGCACCGCGCGCACCGCCGCGGCGGTGACGTTGCACGTGCGCGGGTCGACGTCGGCGAAGAGCGGGATCGCGCCCTGGGCGATGATCGGGTGCAGCGCGCCCATGTCGGTGATCGCGGTGGTGACGATCTCGTCGCCCGGCTCGGGGTTCAGCGCCGCGACCGCGCAGTGCACGGCGGCGGAGCCCGAGCTGCACGCGACGACGTGCTTGACGCCGAGCAGCTGCGCCAGCGCTCGCTCGAGCGCGGCGACCTCGCTGCCCTTGGTGCTGTTCAGCGTCCCCGAGGCGATGACGCGCGCGAGAGCCTCTTGCTCCTCGCGCCCGAGGGTGCGGCCGGTGGCGTCCTGGTCGGACGGCAGGACGAGCCCGGCCGGGGCGGCGGTGGTGGTCATGGACGAGTTCCCTCTCGAAACTGACGGTAGGTGGCGGACGCGAGACCGAACAGGTCCTCGAAGCTGCGTTTGAGCTGCAGCGCGAGGACGGCGAAACCGAGGAGCTGGATGCCGGCCAGGGCGGCCAGCGAGGCCAGCGCGGCGATCAGCGGCGGACCGCCGAAGCCGCGCCCGACGGCCAGCCCGAAGCCGATGCAGGCCAGGACCAGCAGCGCGAGGCCGGGGAGCATGAAGAACATCACCGGCCGGAACAGGAAGGTCGAGATGGCGACCGAGAGCGTGGTGCCGGAGAAGCGGAAGCGGGCCGGGTCGGCGGCCCGGGCCGAGGCGCCCCAGTCGAGGTGGGCCGGGATCTCGACGATGCGCGCGCGCAGGATCTGGGCCTGGCGCAGGATCTCGGCGTTGACCTCCATCCCGTTGGCGCGGATCGTCAGGCCGCGCACGAAGCGCGCGTCGTAGGCCCGCACCATCCCAGTGTAGGTCGACAGGCGGGCATTGGAGGCGGCGGCCAGGAGCCGGTTGGCGACCCGGCTGGTGAGCAGGCGCGAGCGCGGCACGGCGGTCACCTCGCCCCCGCTCATGTAGGGCGAGGCGATCACGATCGCGGCCTGGCGGGCGGCGTAGGCCTCGACCAGCCGGTCGATGTGCTCGACCGAGTAGGTCAGGTCGGCGTCGAGGGTGACGATCACCTCGCCCCGGCAGACCTCGAAGCCGGTCTTGAGCGCGGCCCCCAGGCCCAGGTTGGCGCCGTGGTGCAGCGCGCGCACGCGCGGGTCGGCCGCGGCGACCGCGTCGACGAGCGCACCCGTTCCGTCGGAGCTGCCGTCGTCGACGACGACCAGCTCCCACTCGCGCCCGGCCGCGCTCGCGTCGAGGTGCTCGCGCACGCGAAAGAGACACCGCTCGATGATCGCCGCTTCGTTGTAGGCGGGGATCAGGACCGACAAGTACACCTCGGTTGTCCCTCCCCTCCGTGCAGGCCGAGTAACGCCGCCGAACCGAGCGCTGCCGTGCGCTCGGTGTGACGGCGGTCGCACTCGTCTTACCCGCTTACGGGGCGGTCAAGCGTGTTTCGCCTGTCAAATCCCTATGACACTGAGCACAGTGGCCCATCATCCTAGGCCTTAGGGCGGAATCAGGCGCCGCGCCAGCCCAGCGTCTTGGCCGCCAGCTCGACCCGGTTGCGGGCCCGCGTCTTGAGCATCATGCGCTTGATGTGGTCGTGCGCGGTCGACTCGGCGATGTCCAGCGCGGCGGCGATCTGCGGGGTGCCGAAACCCTTGAGCACCAGGGCCAGCACCTCCAGCTCGCGCGAGCTCATGCCGAACTTCTCCTGGGCGTGGCGGAGCGGGTTGCGCGAGCGGTAGCGCTCGACCACCACGCTGATCTTCATCTCGCCCTGCGGCCCCGAGAGCGGGCTGGTGCGCACCACCATGAACGGCAGCGGAACGGCGATTCCGACCTCCCAGGTGCGCGGGTCGTCGGTCCACGACGCGGTGAGCTGGCGGACCGCGGTCTCGACCACCGGCGGCAGGCCCTCGGAGATCTCGAGGATGTTCTGCAGCGCGTCGTCCTCCGCGCCGTCGCCGCCGGGGATCCACTTCAGCTCGACCCGGTAGTCGCGCCCCAGCACGTACTGGGCCGGGGTGGCCCGCTCGGCGGTGCGCTCCTGGGCGCTCTGCTCGCCCTCGAAGGTCGAGAGGCGGCGCATCAGCTCCGAGCCCGAGCGCAGGGTGGCCTCCAGCGCGCGCCGCTCGTCGGGCAGGAAGGCGCGCGGGCGGGCCACGATCGCCAAGCCGAAGATCGTCCCGTCGACCCCGTAGACCGCGACCAGCCCGCGCATCCCGTCCAGCGCGATCAGGGCGTCGGTCACGCGCGGGATCGCGGCCTCGGAGCGCGACTGCAGCAGGCGCTCGGCCTGCAGCCACTCGCCCTGCCGGCTGGCGTTGCCGTGGTCCTCGGAGAGCACGACCTCGGACTGCATCCCGTTCTGGTCGTAGCGGGCGAACACCACGTAGGTGGCCTTGACCAGCGTGCGCAGCTCGTCCACGAAGGCCCGGGTTCGGTCGGCCTCGGGGACGGCGGTCAGGACGGCGGCGGCGGCGGAAGTTCGGCGGGTTCGCACTACTATAGACTTTCCAGTCCGGCGCGGAACATCACGCCTCGCTAGCCGTCCCGGCTTCGCAACCCCCTCTTGATAAACCCCCACAATTGGGGAGTGCTTTCGGCCTCCACAACGGCGACTATAGTGGCGTGGCCGACAGACCCAGCACAACGGCCCTCCCCAAAGGAACTACGACCACGATGATGTCCTCGATCACCACGCCGACCAGCGCGACCTCCGCGAAGCCCGTCCGCGTCATGGTCATCGAGGGGCAGGCACTGTTCGCCAAGGCCCTCTGCCAGGTGCTGGCCAGCGACGCGGAGATCGAAGTCGTCGGCGACGCCGACTCGGTCGCCAACGCCCCGCTGCGCCGGACCCGCCCCGACCTGATCGTGCTCGACCTCGACGGCCACGCGATCGAGCTCTCCGAGGCCATGCGGACCTGCCGCGACCAGGCCCCGCAAGCCAAGGTCTGCGTGCTCTCCACCCACATCCAGCCCGAGGTGATGCAGCGCTGCCTGAGCGCCGGGGCCGACGGCTACGTGGTCAAGGACATCCTGCCCGTCGAGCTGATCCGGGCGGTGAAGAGCGTCGCGAGCGGCCACAACTACGTCGACCCGCGCGTCGCGGGCGGCGTGCTCAAGCGGCGCAGCGGCGGCTACGGGCGGGGCGCGCAGAACGAGCTCTCGGTGCGCGAGACCGAGATCATCCGCCTGATCGCGCGCGGCATGTCCAACAAGGAGATCAGCGGCAAGCTGCACCTCTCCGAGAAGACGGTCAAGAACCACATCAGCCGCATCTTCGCCAAGCTCAACATCAGCGCGCGCACCCAGGCCGCGGTCCACGCGATCAAGACCGGCCTGGTCTAGTGGGTTCGCGTTCCGCGAACCCGTCGCGTTCGGCCTGCGGCCGAGCCGCCCGCGGTCGCTCGTCGGGATAGTCTTCGGGGCCCGACACGGACGTCCGATGGGCCGGGCAGCCAGGTTCGCACGGATGCGAACCGCCTAGGCCGCAAGCCCCCCGTGTGGGGGGACCCCCCAGCGCGGTAAGCGGTAGAGGTGGACTCCTACGTCGTCGAACCGCAGTCGCTCTTCGTTCCCTATCTGGCCGACGTGCTGGGCCGGGCCGAGATGCGGGTCGTGCGCGTCTCGACCACCATCGACGTGGACGACATCGGGCGCACGCGCCCCGAAGCGCTGTTCGTCGACACCGACTTTCTCGATTGCGATCCGGCCGACGCCGTGAGCGCGCTGCGCGCGGTGCTGCCCCAGGCTCTGATCTGCGCCTACACCGAGGGCACGGGCGCCTCGCGCGCCGACCGGCTGCGCTATGCCGGGGCCGACTGCGTGCTCTCCAAGCGCTCCGGGCAGCACGAGATCGCCGAAGGCGTGCGCGTCGCGCGCGAGACGGGCGGCTACACCGACCCGCGCCTGGCGCTCGCCGCGGCCGAGCCGCGCCCGCCCCAGACCGACGAGCCGCGCGTCGCCGGGCGCGCCCGCACCGGCTCCGCGCGCAAGACCTCGCGCTCGGTCTGACCGCTCAGCACGCGGCCCAGGGGGCGCTTCGCCGCCCACCGACCCGTGCAATCTCCCCGGATTCGTGCGATACTGCTGGCACGCGCCGAGCATTCCACTCTGCGCCTGTTCCATGTTGCAACGTTCACCGGGGGAATGACAATGAATGGACGCATTCCGCGTAAGCACGCGCTGCTCGGGCTTTTCGCGACCTTGGCCGGCTGTGCCGGCAGCGGGCTGATCGGCACCGGCCCGAGCGCCGGCGGCCGCGCGGCGCGCGCGACCGCGCCGGGCTCGCCGCTCCCGCAAGCACCGATGGTGCCGTTCAAGACGACGGCTGCGCCCGCGTACGCGACCGCGAAGACGGGCGACGCGACGACGACCGACCCGAACAGCAACGTCACGTTCCAAGCGAGCGCGACTCAGCCGTACATGAACGCCTACACCAGCGACGGCACGTTCGTCTACCAGCGCGACTTCGGAAGCACGGGACCCAACGGGATGCCGTACTTCCGGATCACGACCAGCGACAGCCAGTCGGTCGCCGTGCTGATGCCCGACATCACCGGCGTCGCGGCCGGCAGCGTCGTCGCGCTGGGCGGCGGCTACACGCTCAGCCTCGACGCGAGCGGCTACGCGGCGACGATCGCCGGCGCAGGCAACACGTTCGCCTGCTCGATCGACCCGCTCAGCGCGGTCGCGACGGTGTCCCGCAACGGCGCGCAGCTCGCGCCGGTCGCGCTGCGCGATTACCCCGCGTTCGCGGGCTCCTTCAGCGCGGCCAGCGCACCGGCCGGCAGCCGGCGCGCGCTGGGCACCGCGGGAACGATCAGCTCCAAGTGCGCCGGCATCCTGGCCGCGATCATGGCGCTGCTGCTGAACCTGGATTTCATCACCCACGGCATGCTCGCGTGCGCCGAGCTGGTCTTTCCGCCCGCGGTCGCGGCCTGCCTGGCGATCCTCGCCGCGGCCGAGCTGGTGCTGCTGGGCATCCTGCTCTACCTGATCTGGCAGCTCCAGCACTGCAACGACAAACCGTCACCGGCACCGTCGCCCTACGGATCGCCCTCGCCGCGCCCGACCGTCACCGCGACCGCGGCGGCGTTCGCGGGCTGAGGGGGCGCGCAATGCAACGACGCATGGTGCGCAAGGAAGCGCTGCTCGGGATCTTCGCCACGCTGGCCGGCTGCGCCGGCGCCGGCACCTTGACGGCACCCGGCACCGACCGGCGCGCGGTCCGGCTCGCCGCCACCTCCGGCCTTCCCCAGGTGCCGATGGTCGCCCTCAAGACGCGCGACACGCCGCGCTTTCCGACCGCCTTGAACGGCGGGCCCACCGTCACCGAGCCGGCCAACGGCATGATCATGCAGAGCCCGCCGAACCAGCCGTATCTCAACGCGTACGCGCCCGACGGGCGGTTCGTGTTCCAGCGCGACTTCGCCCAGACCGGGCCGAACGGCATGCCGTACCTGCGCACGACGACCAGCGACGGCCAGTCCGTGGCCGTGCTGCTGCCCGACGTGCGCGGCGTGACGCCCGGCAGCCAGCTCGCGCTGGGCGCCGGCTACACCCTGACGATGGACGCCGCGGGCGCGGTGTCGATCAGCAACGGCAGCGTCACCTGCACCTGCTCGGTCGATCCGGTCTCGTCGGTCGCGACGATGAACCGCAACGGCGCGCAGCTCCCGGGGGTGCGGCTCGATCAGTATGCGGCGTTCGCGGGGACGTTCGGCGCCGCGCCGAGCGCGCCGGCGAGCGCGCGGCGCAGCGTGCGGCAGACGCTCCCGACCAACCCGGGCGGGGGCGGAACGAGCGCGAAGTGCGCCGGGCTGGCCGCCGCGCTCCTGGCGCTGATCGAGATGGCCGGGATCATCGCCGAGGCGATCCTGGAGTGCGCGGAAATGATCTGGCCGCCCGCGATCGTCTCGTGCGTGGCGGTGCTGGCGGCGTTCGAGCTGGTCTTGCTGGCCGCCATTCTGTACCTGACCTGGCAGCTCGACCACTGCAACGATCCCTCGCCGGCGCCTTCGCCGTTCCCGAAACCGACCGCGACGGCGGTCCAGGCCGCCTCGGCGTAGCCGCTGCGGGCGCCGCGGGCAACCGCGGCGCCCAGCCCGTCGATCTCGCAGGCGAGCGCGAGCGCGCCGCCGCGCGGGTCACCCCGAGAGTTCCCGCACCGCGCGCTCGACCGCCGCGGCGTCGGCGCCGGCGTCGAGCGGCGGGCCGACGCGCGCGGCGATGCGCCACTTCCTGCCGCGCGCCTCGTAGCGGAAGCCGACCGGCAGCACCGGCACCTCGCGCGCGCCGAGCCGCCGCGCCAGGCTCAGGATGGTGCGGTAGCCGGGCGCGAACGGCAGGAAGCCCGCGCCGTCGCGCGCGCGCGGCGCGGCGGGCGCGCTCGGGTCGACGACCGGATAGCCTTCCGGAAAGACCAGCACGACCCGCCCCTCGCGCAGCAGTTCGGCCGCGTCGCGCAGGCCGCGGCGCAGGTAGCGCCCGACCTCGGCCCGCTCGTAGCCGGCCCGCTCGCCGGTCGTCGCTGGGCGCAGGATCACCGGATAGCGGGCCCAGCCGCAGACCCGCTCCATCCAGCGCCGCTGGCGCGCGTCGGCGGCCCAGTCCAGCCCGACCACGATGTGCAGCGGGCGGCGCAGCCGGTCGACCAGCAGCGCGCCGTCGAGCAGGTGGTGGTAGTGGCGCGCCGCGAGCAGCACCGGTCCGGCGGCGGGCAGGTTGTCGGCGCCGCTCAGCGCGGCGTCCTCGGTCATGGTCGCCAGCGCCCAGCGCGCGATCGCGCGCGGGCCGAGCATCCCGGGCGGCGGGTAGCTCACCGCCGCGGTGCACGCGCGCCGC